>JBCCKZ010000791.1:0-2972 GCA_039027135.1 Planctomycetota bacterium | reverse complement strand
TTCATGATCCCTTTGAAGAGCGGGATATCACCGTTGATCTTGACCTGCAGAAAGAGATCATGAAGCAGTTGGTCGAGTGGCAAGACGCTGGCGACGAAGTTTTGGATTGGGAATTCATCAGAAACCACACGACGGATATAGAGCCACTGCTAGATGATTTGCGTTCAGCTTCGTGGGACGATTTGACGGATCGAAGCGGCGTCTCGATCGAGAAGTTGCGAACGGCCGCTGAATGGGTTCGCGAAACGCCAAAGATGATGGTGTGTTGGTGTCTTGGAGTGACCCAGCATCAGAATGGCACTCAGAATGTTCAAGAGTTTTTGAATTTGTTGTTGCTTCGAGGAGCAATTGGCAAGTCCGGCGCGGGTGCTTGCTGCGTTCGAGGGCATTCGAACGTTCAGGGTGATAGAACGATGGGTGTATGGGAGCGTCCCAAGCCAGAGCTACTCGATCGTATTGAAGAGGTCTTTGGATTTGAGCCTCCCAGGCATCACGGACTCGATTCACAACGCACCGCCATCGCGATGCACGAAGGCGAAGTGGATGTCTTCGTTTCGCTCGGAGGCAATTTCCTGATGGCGATGCCGGACACTCGATATGGTGCCGAAGCCTTGATGCGAACACGATTGACCGTCCGAATCGGTACCAAACTCAATCGAGCCGATTTGTGCACGGGCCGCATGTCATTGATCCTGCCATGCCTCGGACGAACCGAAAAGGACATCAAACCTGGCGAGGATGGCGAGCCGGATCGACCACAGATCACGAGCACTGAGAATTCAATGGGTGTCGTGCAGCAGTCACGTGGTACTTACGCGCCCGCGTCGCAGCACTTGCTCAACGAAGTTGAAATTCTTTGCCGAATGGGTGCCTCGACGTTGGGTGACAAAGTGAATGTCGATTGGGAAGGCTGGGGCAAAGACTACGACCGCATTCGAAATTCGATTGAAGCAGTCATTCCAGGATTTAAAGACTACAACCAAAGAGTTCGCCAGGAAGGTGGTTTTTATCTTCCCAACGGTCCACGGGAACGCAAGTTCACAACTCCGGTCGGCAAGGCTGTCTTCACGGTGAACCCGATTCCACCCGAAGAGGTCAAACCGGGAACGTTCGCGATGACGACCGTGCGCAGCCATGATCAATTCAACACGACCATTTATGGGCCCCATGATCGCTATCGCGGGATCTACTACGCACGTCAGGTCGTGCTAATGAATGCCGAGGACATGCAGGCAAGTGGTCTAAAGTCGGAAGATCCCGTCCGTGTGACCAGCGAGTACAGCGGCAAGCAACGCACCGTACGTCGCTTCCGGGTGTTGGAGTACCCCATTCCTCGACAGTGCGTGGCAATGTACTACCCCGAGGCGAATCCTTTGATCCCGATGGAACGAACCGACGAGTTCAGTAATTGTCCGTCATTTAAACTGACGATCGTCAAGATCGAGAAAGAAATAGGTCATGCTTCGCCTGACGAATGAAATGGCATGAGCGACGAAGCGAGTTCCACGAATCGAAAAGCAAGGCGTTTATCATTCAGTATCCGCGCCGTGCTCATCGTGACGCTAGTCATTGCCGCTTTCATGGGCTACGTGGGCAATCATATCTTACGAGTTCGGATCGAGAGGCCGATTGCCGATGAGATTCGAGCGGCCGGCGGGAGCGTTCGCTATGACTACCAAGGGATTGGTCGCTCAGGACGCCCACCCGGATTGAAGATTGTCAGATGGCTTTTCGGAGAAGATATTTTTGCTTCGATCACAGAAGTCGAGCTACTTAACGGGATTGATAATGAGGTTGAACAACTCCCGAAGCTTCGCAGCCTTCGGTACGTGAATCTCGGTGGACCAGGGATCAGTGATCAATGCATAGATCGCCTTCTTGAGATCAATCAACTCGATTCTCTCAACCTGACAGACACAACAATTTCGAGCCATGGGATCGAAGAGCTTTCCTCACACGAGCGTTTAGAGTCTTTGGCGTTAAATGGAAAAAGCTTTTCAGATGGACACTTGCTCTCGCTCAGCTCGTTCCCAAGCCTCAAGTTCCTATCTATTTGGGATACCAACATTTCCGACGTCGGCGTCAGGCACCTGGCAAAATTAGAGAATCTTGAAGCACTCTATCTTTACGATCGTGGTTTGATAACCGATGCAGGAGTACAGTCGCTCGGCAATCTCAAGAAACTCGAAAAGCTCTACCTGACCAATGCCAGTCGCGTATCAGATGCAGGGACTGAGTCTTTCAGCAATCTCAAGAGCCTCAAGAGTCTCTCGATTTCAGGTAGTGCGATTTCCGATCGCACGTTGGAAGTCATTTCAGTATTGACCGAATTGGAGAGCCTCTCGCTTGATGGAGCTTCGATTACCGATGATGGAATGCAGCATCTAAGTCGTTTGACCAAGTTAAAAAGCCTCGCGCTTGCCGGAGCCTCGATTACTGATGACGGAACGGAGTATCTTGACGCGCTGCTCTCCCTCAAATTCTTGGATTTAGACGACACGCTCATTGGAGATGAATCGCTTCGAGTCATTTCCCAACTTACAGGTCTCAAGAGCCTCCATCTCGATGGAACTCAGATTACGGATTCTGGTATTCAAAAACTGACATCGCTTGATTCCCTCCGAAACCTCCGATTGGAGAGGACTGCGGTGACGATTGTTGGTCTTCGATCGCTAGACTCCCTCTCAAACCTGAGGTTGCTAATCGTTGATATCGACGAGTCACTGACGTCCGATGAGACTAAGGAGTTGGGGAAGAAGATCCCAGACTGCCAGATTCAGGGATGGAAGAAGAGTTCAGATGGTTCAAGGTCGTTAGTCTTCTATCAACGTTGATCAAGTGCTTGTCATGCGGAGCATGACCTACTGCTTGAATACTTGCTTTACCCTCCTTCAGGGCATTGGTATCTACACAAGTCTTCCTGGCGGGTGAGCCGTGAACCGAATGTGAGCGGAGCGAACGAAGGTGCCGGG
>JBCCKZ010000790.1:0-2972 GCA_039027135.1 Planctomycetota bacterium | reverse complement strand
GCGCTGCGCCGACGCTCGAAGCGGTCAACCTTTTCGGGAATGGAACGGACCAAATTCTCGCCGTCGACGATTCCAATGGTCAAGTGTTATGGTTGCTCGATGACTCGTTGGGCACGATACGCGATGTAGTGCACGAAGACGGAACCTTAGCGAATCACATAACACTTGACAGCTTCGGCAATGTGGTGGAGCAGACTGACGAAGCGTTCTCGGTTCGCTACCTTCTCGCCGGACGGGAATATGATGTCGAAACAGGGTTGTACTACGTCCGGGCACGTTACCTCGATCCGGTAAGCGGACGTTTCATATCGACAGATCCTCTTGGTCCCATCAGCGGTGACGTAAGCGGCTACCGCTACGCTCTTAATAGTCCGATTCAGCTAAGCGATCCGAGTGGTTTAGTCGTGGGCCACCAACCTCAAGCTTGGGGCTCTGGCTATGAAGGTGTCACCTTTACGGAAGGGGCTCAATTCGTTTTCGACGTGGCACAGGAACTTCCAGGCGCCGTTGGAAATGTTATTACAGGGCTGTTCGATATCCCAATCGTCGTATTGGACTACTTCGCCATCGCTTCTCAGGACTTAATCACGCCAGATGCTGGAACAAATTACATCACTATCGGAGATTTTTGGCAGCGTGAATTTTCCGGTGAAGCAAGCATCACTGACCTGCTTCCCGTCGTTGGTGGTGTTGCCGCTAGTGCGATTGGTGGTGTCGCCGGATTCTTTGTCGCCGGTCCAGCAGGTGTGATTGCGGGAGCTGGTTTGGCGACGTCGATCTATGGTGCGGCTGCGTCAGGCGTGGCTTTCGTCTCCGGCGTTCAGAATAAGAATGCTGAACAAGTCGCCAATGGCGTTGTTGGTTTCGGCCTCTCGGCTGGTTTTGGCTTCCTAAGTCGGAGGCAGCTGAAGTCGGCGAAGACATCCAAGACATCAGGTCATTCATCGAAGCGACAGAGCACCGTAGAGTCTTCGACCCAAAACAAGAAGCTTGATTCACAGTCGACCTCCGCCAACGCTCAAGCGGATCGACCGGTTTCTCGATCGAAAGCGAAGAATCAGCAAGAGAGACAAGCTAGGCGAACCAAGGAACAGCTAGACGACGAGTTTGTGACTGCACAGCGGCGGGTAGCATCCCAGGTGGATGATCAGCAACCACCTTTGAGCACTGCGTCTGCGTCGTCGCCTCCACCATCGCCCCCACCGCGACGGCCCGCTGCTGCGGCTGCCGGTGATCCTGACGGTCCAAATATCAATAACGCGATTCAGAATGCGCGAAGTGGTTTCGAGGGCCTGAACACCCGCCGACCGAGCTTGCCGAGCCCTCCGCAATCCAATGTTCCGGCGGTACTAGCCGCTCAGAGAGCTTCGCGGGTTGCACGAGGCAATCGAGGACTTGGGACTCGCCAACCGCAACTTCCTCCGCGTACCGATGCACCACCAACCGCGGCCTCAAGAGGTGCAAACACTGCGAATCGCATTGGCGAGCCAGCAAGTTATCAGCCCAAGTCTTTATGGGATCGTTCGGGCGAACCTAATCCGCCCGCACCGAAATCGCTAGCAACCGAGCCTCCAGTCACCCCCGGCAAGAAAGATGGACCTACCGTTCGCACGTTCAAGGAAGTGGCCGCGAGTAAAGCGGACGTTCCCGCGTCGCAGATTCGAAATTTCTTGGACGAAGTTAGACAGATCAGTGGCGTTTCAAATCTACAAGCCCTTGATATCACCTCCAAGTTCGCTCGCGTTAAACGTCTCTCCACCACCACAAGATTTGGTACAAGTCTTGACCCGGCTTTCGCGCGGAGTGATCTAGCACAGTCTCTCCTTCGAATAGGTCGTACTGCCGAAACCCGCGCTGGCTTATCCAAAGTTCTCAAGACCAACTTATCCGAAATCGGTTTCCAAAATTTGCAGACCGAGGTAGTGGGTATTCGACGTGCGCGTCGGGCCTCCGCGATTGCTGCCCAAAGGGCGGGGCGTGCTGCCGAGCTTGCAGCGCAGAGAGCTCCTATTCAGTCTCGGATCAATGCGGCTAGGGCAACGAAGCAGAGTTTTGAACGAGGTATTACTCGAACGAGACAACGCATCAATGATATTCTGATCAGTGCAAATGCCCGGCTCCCTCAAGCGATCATTAAGAATTCGATTGCATTTGCAAAATCGGCGGCAACGACCGGTCCCAACGCGCGGTTTAATCGAATCAATACACCCACAAACGTCCTGGGTTTCCACCTGAGGTCGCTCTACGATTCGGTTGCGAGATACAAGGGGCGGATCAGGTCGATCGATCGTCAAATCGCTCGAGATGAGATTCGGGTTAGGTCTTTCGATTCTAGCATTCCTCGTCAGCAGTTTCTCAAGATGCAGTTCGAAAGGCTTTCCAAACGCATCATCAAGGACACTCGTGATCGGCTGATGCAGCAAGCATTGGAAGCTAAGTTTGGGACGAGGGGGATTGATTCTGGCTTTTTAACGACCGTTCAAGCAGTCCAGGAAGGCGGGCTTCCTCTCGGACGTTTCACTGACAACTTTTCAATTCGTGATATCAAGGCAACCAGTGGGCGTTTCGATGACATCACGCCAGCGAGCCAGGCTAACATCCAGGCATCCGATGCGATTGCTTTCCGTCGATTGTTCAATAATCTTCCAGGAGCTGATGGCAATGTTTATCCCGCATTGCTTCAGTCGAGTGTGGCATCAGTTCTGGAACCAAGTGAGTCAGTCTTCGATGAGTCGCCTACAGATCTTGATCACTATGCGTCGATAGCGGCTGAAGCTTTCTCAGGAATCCTCCTTGCACACGAGCGTGACGCACTGATTGAATCGATTGATTTTGTTTGGGAGGACCTTCCCGAAGGTCAGATCGGCCGCGGCCTTTGGTTGCCAAGCGATAGCGGAAGCTGGGAGTTCCAGATTGCAGTTGACGTCGATGCGGATGGCCATGGCTGGTTCATTGATGAGACTCCTCGAGAG
>JBCCKZ010000789.1:0-2978 GCA_039027135.1 Planctomycetota bacterium | reverse complement strand
GCGAGTCGGGAAACCACCGCCTTGCTTTGTTCTGCCAAGAAACGGGCGATAAACTAGAGGCTGAGTTGTTCGTTCAAGGGGACGACCTAGAGCAAATGGGAAAGCCCGCCAGACCGGAGGTTCTTGACGAGATTGCACGTGTCACGGATGGCAAGGTGCTTTCGCTCGACCGAATTGAAGATGTCAAGAATTGGCTTGTCGCATTGCCGGATCCCCCGCCGTCGATACGGCGGACCTCGTTGTGGAGTCATCCCTTTGTGATGGGGCTATTCGTACTTTTGATCACTATCTTTTGGATTGGACGCAAAGGAGTCGGAGTCATATGAATGAAACTCATGGCTTACAAATTCCAGATTCGCTTAAGAAGCAACTCTTGGAATTTCGAGGTCGAGTCCATCGCATCAAGTTGGTCGAGGCAATTGCCATCGTCGTTTTCGCTGCGACGATCACTTACTTGTTTGTATTTGCGATGGATCGCCTGACTGATACTCCGTTGGCTGTTCGAGTGATGCTCGCGGTGTTGGGGATAGGCAGTCTCGCAATCGTCCCCTACGCGGTCTTCCGCTGGATCATTCGTTATCGGTCGCCGGAGTCCGTATCGAGGCTACTTGCCAAGCGGATGCCATCGATAGGCGATCAGTTGTTGGGTGTGATTGAACTTGCATCTAGTCAATCGGAGCAAGCGCGTTCTCGCGCGTTGTGTGAAGCCGCGATCAAGCAGGTTGCCCAGGATGCCGCCAAGTGCGATTTTGGAGAGGCGACGCCGGCTAATCGGTACCGAACTTGGTTGGTGTTTTCGGGAGGGTTAGTTGCGCTGGTCACTTTGGTTGCGCTCGTTTATCCCGAGGCCTCACGAAATGCGTTTTCGCGATGGGCTACACCGTGGCAACCCGTGCCGCGATACACCTTCACGCAGCTTGATCCAATTGAGCAGAAGTATGTCGTTCCTCATGGAGAGGTGGCAACGATTGCTTTCAGGCTTGCGGATGCTTCCAAGTGGCAACCGGACTCTGCCACACTCCGAATCGGCATACAGAAATCGATCGTCTCGAAAGTGGTGAGGGGAACTTATGAGTTTGAAATCCCCGCCCAAATTTCTGATCAATCGGTGGAATTGATCGTTGGTGACTTTAACGGCAAGACCGCCTTAAAGCCGACTCTTCGTCCAGAGCTGAACGAGGTCCTTACCGATGTGAAGCTTCCTGAATACCTTGGCATCGAGACCCGTGAAAAGAAGGATTCACGTGTTGGGCAGATCACGCTCGTCAAAGGTAGCCGCGCGGTTGTTTCGGCCACAGCGAACCGCTCGCTAGAAAGTGGGTTGGTCAATGATCAACCGCAATCACCGACGGAAGCGACGCTGGTCAGTACGGAGGTTGAGGTCCTCGACAAGCACGAGTTGCGTTTTGAATGGAAGGATGGACTTGGGCTGACCGGACGAGAGCCGTTCTCCCTTCAGCTGGACGCCGTTGACGACGAAGCCCCTACATTGATGGTCGATGGTCTACCTCGTCGGGCGGTCGTTCTTGATTCCGAAACGTTGACCTTTGAGATCACCTCGAATGACGACTTTGGTGTGAAGCGAGTCGGCATCATGTGGCGCGGGATCGATCCCCGGCTAGCCGAGAACTTGGCCGAGGGTGATCGCGTGCTTTCGGCTGGAGACTTCACGACTGATCAATTGCAAGCCAAGGGAACTTTCAGTGCAAAATCACTGGGGATCGAAGCCCAACCGATCGAACTATTTGTGTGGGCCGAGGATTATCTTCCCCATCGAGAGAGGGTCTTTTCAGCTCCCCATGTCTTGTTCGTACTGACGCCAGACCAACATGCCGTCTGGATGGCCGAGCAACTCAGTCGATGGCATCGAAAGGCGCTCGATGTGCGAGATCGTGAACGTCAGCTTTATGAAGAGAACAAACGGCTGCGAGACCTTGATCCGGACAAACTTGCATCTCCGGCCAACCGCAAGGCGGTCGAGCGTCAGGCGTCTGCCGAACGAAGTAATGGCAGACGTTTGGATCGGCTGGGTCAGCTAGGTGACGACTTAATTAAGGCGGCTTCGCGAAATCCAGAGATCGGTGTGGGGCACTTGGAGCGATGGGCTGAGATGCTTCAGGTGCTTCAAGACCTTTCTGAAAACCGGATGCCTTCGGTTGCCGGCCTCTTGGAAGATGCCGCGTCGTCACAACCAAAGTTGGCTTTGGACAGCCGACAGCCGGTCGAATCACAGCCGTCGACGATGAAGAAACCAGCGTCGCCTAGTGCGGGCAGGGTCCGAGCCGCGGGCGGACGCAAGCCGAACGAATCAAAGCCGGGGGATCAGAAGCTTCGAAGCGCACCTCAACTAGTTGACATGGAGTCATCTGCGAACTCACCAGATGAGGGTGAAGCCAAGCCAGGCTCACCGAAGAAGCCGAGTAGTCCCGCTCTAAGGTTGCCCGTAACGACGGTGATGGGCAAGGCGACCGATGGAAAGAACTCGCCTCAACCAGGGGGCCAGCAAGAACAGATGACCAAGGCGGTTGAAGAGCAGAAGGACTTGCTTGCGGAATTTGATCGATTGACGGATGAACTCAATGAAGTTCTCGCAAATCTTGAGGGCAGCACACTTGTCAAGCGTCTCAAGGCGGTTTCAAGATCTCAGGACTTAATCGCAGGCAAACTCACTGGCCAAATGGAAGCAACCTTTGGAAAAGCAGGTTTTATTGGCGGTGACGTAAAGGACGTGCTCAATGGACTCGAGGAGTCTGAGCGAAAAACGAGTCAAAAGGTGTCCTACATTATGGACGATATGGCGGCCTACTTTGAACGGCGACGATTCGCCCGCTTCAAGACAACGCTCGACGAGATGAGGGAAGCTAACACATTGTCTTCGCTTCGAGACTTAGCATCAAAGCTCCACCAGAAGCAGGGCACGTCGGTTGCCGAGGCTGAGTATTGGGCGGATTCATTCGATCGTTGGGCCGAAAACTTAG
>JBCCKZ010000788.1:0-2991 GCA_039027135.1 Planctomycetota bacterium | reverse complement strand
TTGAGGAGTTGCTCGTTTGCCTTCGGAACGTTCTCCTGCTTCTTGTATTTTTTGAACCAATCACTTTGTTCGGGATCGATCTCGCCAACCACGAAGGGATGATTGGCTCGCACAAGATCCTTCGCACGTTGAGCAAGAAAGCGCTCATGAAGACGTTCAAGCTGGCCAGCGTTCTCTTTGGCGATATCCGTCTTTTCGGCAGGATCGCTTTCAAGATTAAACAACTGCCACTGCTCTATGGATTGCGGCTTCCTACCGTAATGCACGATCTTCCACTGACCATGCCGAAGTGACCACTTATCGGTGTTCGGTCGATGGAGTCCATAAATATCGCGAGGTTCAGCGACCTTACTCACGTCACCCAACAACTCCGACGAAAAATCAACTCCATCAAGCTCCGGTTGCCCCTCAGGCACCTCCGCGTCACAGCCAGTCAACTTGGCAATCGTTGGAATCCAATCAATGACATGATGAACTGAGTCGATTTCAGCCGTCGGAATGGTGCCCTGCCAGTGAACGAATCCTGGCACTCGCATCCCACCCTCATAGACCTGGGTCTTTGATCCACGAAAGGGAATTGGTTGATTGAAATCTGTTAGACGTAGATCTGACGGATAGGATCCTCCACCCCAATTGACCTGAGGCCCGTTGTCCGACGTAAACAAGATGATCGTATTGTCACGCTGGCCAGATTCATCCAGTGCGTCAATCACGCGACCGATCGCGTGATCTAAATGATGAACAACAGCTAGAAACAACCGTCGCTCAGCATCGGTTTCCTTTTGAATGATCCCCTCAGGATCATTAAACCACTCGATCTTATCTTCGTTGAGCCAACGCCCCGGACGATCGGGATCCAGTTGAGTCGGAAGCTTGACAAACTTACCCCGTTCATCGAGCGGCGTATGAGGAGCAAAATACGGCAAGTAGAGAAAGAAGGGTTTTTCCCGATCACGTTCAATGAACTCGATCGCTTCATCAGTGACTAAGTCCGTGACGTGCTTGCCGTTCTCATATCCAGGAATGATTTTGTGGTTGCGGTGCCATGTAATTGAATACGGGTTCTCAATCTGTGCTGCCCTGTAGGTGTGAACATAGGCACCGACCGCACCAGCCAAAGCTCCATAGGAATACTCGAAGCCGTGATGATTGGGGCCATGTTGTGGGGACGAACCCATGTGCCACTTTCCCGTCAATGCGGTTTCGTACCCATGATCCCTTAGCAGTGTTGCCAACGTCATCGTTCCGTGTGGAATGAGAGGTTCGTTGGCCGCCTGTAATCCGGTCGTGCCAAATCGACCAGGATATCTTCCAGTAAACAACGCCAAACGTGTCGGCGTGCATTGAGGCATCACGTAGTGCTGATTGAGCTTCGCCCCTTGCGCCGCCAATCGATCAAGGTTCGGCGTGTAAACATGTGAACTGTGATATCCGATATCACCCCACCCCATATCATCCGCGACAATCACCAAGACGTTCGGTGGGGTTTGGTCAGCATGCAATACGGCCGACATCATAACGCAGGCTGCCAGGACAGTTATTCGAAAGCTCATCAGCGTCAAAACTTCAGGGTAAAGGCACAGCCGGATCAAGCAGCAATGTACATTGCCACAAACAGCAAACTAATCAGATACTTCTAGAGGATAGTCCATTCGACGGTGTTTTGCTGACCATTAAAAGTACAGCGGGACTCGACCAATCCGATGAACAGATCACCGTGAACAATCTGCTGCGATTCCTCAAAGAACGGATGAGAAACGTTCTTCAATCAGCCAGACACTTCAAGAACTCTAGTTCAAAATCAGCCCAGTCAATCTTGCCGCGGCCGGCGATGATTTCGAGCCGGCTATCCCTTCGATACGCTGACTTGATGCAAGCAACCTCATCTTTTGCCTGATTAATACTCCACCAATCATCATCGCAATGAAACACTCCCTTCAGTCGTAACGTTGAACGAACACTGGCAAACAGATCCAGTAGCTTGGTGCGATCAAAGACATCATCGACGTCGAAGATCCATCCAAACGCATCCATACTGCTATCGGCGTTCTGAAATCGCAGTGGATTCCGCGGCGTTGGCTCCTGACGAGCATCCGCCTCTTCTGGTTGGGGCGAATCGCGTTGTCGCAGAGAGTTAAGACTTACAACTGTTTTCGTTACCAGCCCAGCCTTTGTCGAATCCAGGTCAAGGATTGACAACGTCAATTGGCTTGGACCGAACTTTCTATCGAGTAGCTCAGGATCCATCTCTCCGAAACTAGTCTCGGCGATGTGCTGTTTTGGCGGCTTCATGCCTTCCAACCACTCTCGACAACGATCAATCGTCTCTCGATCACGACTGTCCGTCCAATTCAACAACACAATGTCGGCTAGTTGAATTTGATCTTGGAAAGCAAGTGTCTCTCGCTTTTGAACATCTTGAAAGTCATTCGGATCAATCAGACAGATGATATTGCGGAGATCGAGGGCACCGGAAAAATTGTCGTTGCGCAGAATATCGACGATTCCAGCGGGGTGCCCAGCACCCGAAGGCTCCAAGATCAAACGATCCGGCTTTGAACGACGAATGAACTGAGCTAGTAAAGGTTGGAATGCCGACGCTTGCGTGCAGCAAGCACATCCTCCTGCAAGTTCTTGAATTTCCGTTTTCCCCTCGTGGGAATCGACCAAAGCATGGTCTATCGAAACCGATCCGAACTCGTTCACGAAGATAGACCACTTTTCATCCTCCTTACGGCGTTCGATCAGCTTTGCGATCGCAGTTGTCTTACCCGAACCAAGAAAACCCGTGATGATATTCGTCGGGATTCGTCTTTTCCGTTTACCTGTCATAAGTGACTATGGGTGTTGCTGCCAAATTAATCTTGAACCCTGCTGCATCTATCCATGAACCTCCGAGCATTGGATTTCGGTCCGTTCAAACGACCTCCCAGAACAGTACGATGACAGCGACTCATCACCTTCGCAAGCAGGTCCAAAGCAATGATCTTT
>JBCCKZ010000787.1:0-3000 GCA_039027135.1 Planctomycetota bacterium | reverse complement strand
TGTTCGCTCGTGGGCCCAGTGGTGAGAAAGAGCTTCCCTTGGCGGCCGATGCTTGGCCAAGGGACGAGTGACTCGGGACCTCCACATTGATCGTCACCCAAGGGCGGAGAAATGCCATGTTCTATGTATTGGTCGGCGGCCAAAGAAAAACCATCAGCCAGCGACAGCAGCCCACGCGCAACCACTTCATTGGTCAAAGCGTTAACGATCAACGTGACAACAATAACGCTGATGGCAATCGATACTTTCTGTGGCACGTAACGTTGCAATCTTCGCGAGATCCAAGACCCGAGTGCGATCAAGAATCGTGCCGCGGTTAGAATAGAAACGGCCACAATTGCGGTGATGATCAGAAAGCCGATCGGCTCGGCTGAATTCACTTCGTCCATGTTCATGAGAGAACGCACAGAGTTTTGCCAACGGCTTGCATTCCACATCGAGATCGACGTTCCACAGATAAGGATGCCAACGCAGCTAACGCGAAACAGCTTTTCCCATCGATCACTGATGAATGGCAATCCCAACCATGCCCAAAACCAAAAACCGGCAACACCTACGCCGTATCCAATGGCCATTGCAAATCCAGAGAGAATGCCCTGGACGTAGAACGGACGAGGAATCAGTGACGGAGTCAAAGAGGCAGCCATCATCAGCGTGGCAAGTGCAAGTCCTCCGAACGAGAGACTCGTTGGGTATCGTCTCACGCACGTGACGATCCAATCACGCATAGTCAAGCCGATCTTTGTCAGTGGGAAGAAGGACTACTGGGTTTCGACATTCCATGATTATTCCGCTTGCTTGTCTTGAGTCTCGTCAGAAGACCGCTCAACCGGCAAATCTCTTGGGTCACCCAAAACGGAAGTTGCGAACGACAAGGCAAGCCGTTTCGCAAGTGGCATCGTTTCGACTTTCAATATGTAGCGATCACTTATGGCTGCGTTTCGATGCTTCATGACGTCACCCATTTTGTTAACTGTATCCGAGTAGGTCGTGTACGCGGCTTGGCTTGGAAAGTGCAACAAGCGAAATTCATCCCATGTCCTCCCATCTCCAATCAGGGTCCCTTCAACCTTTGTCTTAAACAGCGGCCTCGCGCCGACTTCTCCCAGAACTTCATCCGCTGCGATATCAAATAGTTCCATTGCTTCCGCACCAGTTCGTTTCATGCTCGTTTTATTTACGCTGACATACTTTGCAGACTTACGGTACTTCAACAGCTGCGCGAAAGTAAATGCATCGCCCTGGTCACTAACTCGCTTGGCGCCTGGTATTTTCCAAAGAAGCGGTTCAGTCACCAGTACTTGAGAGACTTCGAGGCCAGCGTCTTTGTGTATGGCACGCTTTTCAAACTCGGGGTTGTTTACCATCTCAAAAAACTTAGTGCGAGATGGATAGCGGACGATACCAACTTCGTCCCAGCGAGGTTTTAGATTGCCGAATTGCTCGTTGACGTGCCCTACGAATTCGATCCGCCCTCCGATGTTTGCGATGTATTTGATCGGTGCATAGAGCGAGTTTGCTTGTTGACCGGTTAGATCAGTCTTTCTGCCGTCGGCATATTTGGCCTTCGCTCGGAACTTAATGAGATTGACCATCACAAACTCGCGATCTTGATCCGGTGAAACAGATCGCATCCGTGTCCATTGCTCAATATTCCGCGTTCCAAACGAAATTGGTACGGGATTTGATTTTAAAGCTAGCTGTTCAATTCGCCGCTCGGGGCTTTCTCTCTGCTCTTGAGCAAAAAGCTGGCAGTTGAGAGCACATATGCAAGCAAGAAAGACTCGACAAATAGGATTCTTCATTTCTTACTCCTCGACCGCATCGGCCAAAGACGGTTAAACAAGATGGAACTGGCGAAGCATAAGTCACTTGCTGTCGTTATTGGCTTGATCATTCCTGAGTGCCGTCATTTTGTGACAGATTCGACGAATCAATCAAATCGATCACTGAGATTTCGTCCTGCGAGTTGGCGTAGTAGACGGGGCGTCGTGCAGGAACGCCGGATCATGGCCAAGCGGCGACGGAGGTGGGGCGGACGGGTCAATTCACCAACGCGAATTCTTTGGCCAAGCGCCTTTTCAAATTCAGTTGAGCAGGGGATCCTCATGGCTATGAATATTTCAATCAAACCAACCGTTTCGTTCTTCTTGCCGCAGCTTGCCCTTCTCTTCGGCTTGATCGCGATTTTTCTGGTTTCTGTTCCGGGTTGTGCCTCGAGCGATTCCGAAAGTGATGGTTCACCACGATCGCAGTCGGCAGTCGAGTATCCCATCGAGTGCTCTGCAACGATTGGAATGGTCGCTGAGTTAGTTCGCAACATCGGTGGCGAGCATGTGGCCGTCAATCAACTGATTGGTTCGGGTGTCGATCCTCACCTGCACAAAGCTTCTCGCGATGATGTTCAAGACATCATGGCGGCGGATATGGTTTTCTACTGTGGGCTATTGCTTGAGGGTCGAATGACCGATGCATTGGAGCGGGGCGCAAAGAACAAGCCCGTGATCGCGGTCACCGAACGCATCGATGAATCCACGCTATTGTCTTTCGAAGAGTTCGACGGACATTTCGACCCACACGTTTGGAATGATGTGTCAGCTTGGAGTGAGTGTGCGGCTGTCGTTGCGGCCGAGCTGGCGAAGTTTGATCCGGAGCATGCGAGCGAGTTTCAGGAGAACTTGGCAAGTTATCAGGCCGAGCTCGGTCTGCTGCATGATTATGGTTTGCAGGTGATCAGTAGCATTCCGGAAGGTAGTCGCGTTTTGATAACTTCGCATGATGCGTTCAATTACTTTGGTCGTGCCTACGGTCTCGACGTGATGGGCGTCCAAGGTTTATCCACTGAATCAGAAGCGGGTCTGCAGCGAATTAACGAGCTCGTGGATTTGATCATTGAGAATGATGTCAAAGCTGTATTTATCGAAAGCAGTGTCTCCCCCAAGAACATTCAAGCACTGATTGAAGGTGCCAAGTCGCGTGGGCACGATGTGTCGATTGGTG
>JBCCKZ010000786.1:0-3004 GCA_039027135.1 Planctomycetota bacterium | reverse complement strand
TGATGATGATACAGGTACTGCTGCTGGATCAGTTACAACGACTCAGATTCAAGATGGAACGATTCAAGATGCAGACATTGCTGGAAGTATTGCTCAATCTAAGTCGAGTAGGTGCATATTGCAGGAATTGCCTTCGTACCAAACGCTCGCAATGCCGACTTGAGGTTTGTCCATATCCTCTCGGGTCATGCCGGTCGCGTACAGCATTGCCTGGGAAGCTCCCTGGCTTTTGGGCTGGGTGATTTTCGAACTGTATTTGTTCAGCGGCGCGTTCATGGACCGGAGCAAGGATTTGACGGTATTTTGGAGGGTGGATGGGTCGGAGAATATGGTCGGCGGTTGGCTGGATGGCAACCAACCGAACGAATCGAACCGACAATTAAGTCGCGGGATCACAATGCCCGGGAAGCTATACTGTTGCCGGGAAAGCCTGCTCAAATAGACCCTTGGCTTGCCTTGGATCAAACTCTCTATTGACGCAAGACTAATTAGAAATGAGAAGCCGCTTTACTTTCTCGATCATCCCAGCTCTGATCGCTTTGGTCATAGGCTCAACCGTGTCCACAGCTCAGGAAAACCGAGGAGATACGCCGTTGTTTAACGGTGTATCGCTTGACGGTTGGGAGGGCGATTCGGATTGGTTTCGCATTGAAGATGGATGTATCGTCGCGGGTGATTTGGAACAGAAGATTCCCCATAACTTTTTTCTTTGCACCGAAAGAGTATTCGGCGATTTTGAGCTGACATTGGAAATGAAGCTCGAGGGAGAGGGAAAGAATGCTGGAGTCCAGTTTCGATCCAAACGACAGCTGGATTCCACCGAGGTTATCGGGTATCAGATGGATGCGGGTGCCGCTTGGAAACGACCGGTGTGGGGAGCTCTTTACGACGAGTCGAGGCGTCGAAAGATGCTGGCTGAACCAGCACCCGAAGTGATTGAAAATGCCTTGCAATCGGGGTGGAATCAGATGCGTTTGAAGTGTGTTGGCTCACGTATCCAAATCTTTGTGAATGACATACAAACGGTTGATTATATCGAGCCGGATGATGCCATTGAACGCACCGGAGTTATTGGGCTTCAGATTCATAGCGGGCCACCCTCCGAGGCTTGGTACCGGAATATCTCTATAACCGAGCTTTAAGTTCGCTAGTGTTCATGGTCTCTTCTGGCGGGAATTGATTACTTAATTGAGGTTCGCTTGCAAGGCTGCGAGTTGACCATTGCTCTGGACCGTCGATCTGGACCGTTGCTATGGGGCATCGGCCCGTAGAACCGCCGAGTTTCGTTTTGAGAAGAGTGGATCCTGAACGACCCATGCAACCGAATTTAATACTTTGAAGTTTATATTTCATACTTCCAAAGAGCCTCGCAGCTGTTGAAGCGTCTGGCCATCCTCGGATGGGAGGTTGCTTCGAGAGATCTCGCTCTCACGCCCAGAACCAATCCGCAACACAAGGAATCAATCTTGATTCGATTCGTTTACTTTGATCTCGGAAATGTTCTTTTCTCTTTTGATCCCGAAGTCGCATGTCAGAACGTTGCCAAGTTGGTAGGCGTTAAGGCTGAGGCTGCAAGATCGGCGATCTATGACAGTGGGCTTCAGGACGACTTTGAACATGGGCGAGTTTCGGTCAAAGGGTTTGGGGTAAGGGTCAGCGATGCTCTGGGGATTACAAGCGATCTGGCGGAAGATGCGATCGCACTGGCCGCGGCCGATATGTTTCATCCCATCGAAGAAATGGTCCCAGTGCTCGATGGATTGCAGCAACGAGGCATGCCCATTGGGATTCTCTCGAACACCTGTGAGTCCCACTGGCGGTTCCTCGTTGACACAAAACACCCGCTTTTGGATCGGAAATTCGATTCCGTTATCCTTAGCTACGAAGTGGCGTCAATGAAGCCCGATGACCAGATTTACCGCGCCGCTGAACTTGGCTGTTCTGCGAGTCAATCTGAAGTGCAGTCGTCAGGAATCTTGTTTGTCGACGATAAGCGGGAGAATGTTGAAGCGGCCCGATTGCGGGGATGGCGGGCGGAGGTCATCTCGTCGACAGAAGACGTGCAATTGGCGATCGAGCGTTGGATCAGTGTTTCGTAGGCTCCCACATTCGACGGAGCCATCTACAATGAAGAAAAAACTGTTCTCATTCCTCAACGGAAGACATGCCGCCGGCAACCGCACAATCCGACAAGTCGACGGCCAAACAGCCTCTTGCATCGGGTGGCGACGGCAATCGAGATGACGTGCGTCTGGCACCTCGGCCTGTCGCCGTGGTCGATATTGGCACCACCAGCATTCGCATGGCGATCGCTGAGATTGGTGTGGATGAGGGCGAGCCATCTGTCCGAACGCTGGAAACCCTCGTTCAGTCTTTGGAGCTCGGACGCGAGGTTTTTGGTAGTCGCCGCATTAGCCGAAAGAGCACTGAGAAAGTTGTCCAAGTTCTCAGGCGGTATCAGCAGGTCTTGGCCGAGTATGGCGTCCGAGTTCCCGAGGACGTGCGCGTCGTCGCGACAACGGCCGTCCGTGAGGCTCAAAACCAACTTCAGTTTGCCGATCGACTTTGGATTGCGACGGGGTTCCAAGTTCGGCCCGTCGATGAATCCGAGGTCAACCGCATAACCTACAACGGCGTTTTGCCCTATCTCCAAGCGGATCCGCAACTCAACGACCGAAAGTCGATTGTTGTTGAAGTTGGGGGTGGTAACACCGAGATGCTGATCCTCAGGGGCGGCAATGTCCTCCACAGCCAGACGGTTCGTTTGGGGGCACTAAGGCTTGCGCAGTTGGTTTCAGCGGCGGGAGGTTCACCGCAGCGAAAGCGGATGTTGATGGAAAGTCACATCCGCCGAATGCTTGAGCAGTTGATTCACGAGATCAAGTTTGATTCATCCGTCCAAATGGTCGCCCTTGGAGGCGATATGCGTTTCGCGGCCCGTCAGATCGTCGAGGGCTGGGATGGTACGTCGGTAGCTCATGTGCCAACGAAGCGTTTAGACGAG
>JBCCKZ010000785.1:0-3005 GCA_039027135.1 Planctomycetota bacterium | reverse complement strand
TTCTTGCTTACCTTTTTCTTAGCTGACCGTTTCTTGGTAGCTCGCTTCTTGGCTGCTCGTTTTTTCGATGCTTTCTTTTTGGCCACGTCTTTCCTCCGCTTTGGAAAGGAAACGTTGCTGAGTCCAAGCAACTTTCTTCAAACGAGAACAAAGTTGCCGGCCACGGCTCACCAACGTTGGAATGATTGAGAGATCTTCGTGAACGATGCTTGAGACGCTTCACGCCATTCCATTGCGAAATGAAACGTTGTTAACGAATCGAACATCCTCCATTCAAATGCTTTCAATCGGTAAACTGTCGCGTAACTTTACGCACTTCGTCAAATTTAGCAACATCTTTTCCACAGAAATGTGATTGCAAAGCAAAAGATGTCTGCTATGGAAAGCGACCTTCGAGCGTCTGATAGTTGTTGAAGGCCAACAAACCGAACATGATTCCAAGGTAATAGTTGTGCGATTGCATGCCCCAAAGCGCGACCAAGATAGCAACAACAAGGGACACCTGCGTGGCGCGATAACGTGAACCGCCAAAGTGACGAATCATTCCGTCAACGATGCGTCCACCGTCGAGAGGAAAGACGGGTAGCAGATTAAACAGTCCCCAAATGATGCTTGGGATCACGTAGAACTCGATAATCACGAGCAGGTTTACCGACGGTAGTGGCTCACCCTCTAGAACAACCTGGGGAACCTCTAATAGTGGCAAATACATTGGAAAAACACGGCCATCAACGGCCGCTTTCGCTCCAAAACCAAGCGTTTGCACGACTACGAGGAGAATGACGGCAGAGAGGATTTGAAACACGGGCCCCGCAGCAGCAACGAGAACATCTTGCATCGGCGAGAGACTTCGCAACTGTCGGTTGGGAATCGCTAAACCGCCAAACTGATAAAGCACAATGCTTGAGTTGGTACCGTATCGCTTCATGGCCAACGAGTGGCCCAGCTCATGGATCGTGATCGAGACCAACAAGCCGCAACACCACATCACCAGCAGCGGCAACACACCTAGAGTCTCCGCTCCAAACCTTCTGTCAGCTAATTGAACTAAACCCCAACCAAAAAAAGCTGCACCTGCCCAAAACCAGGCTGAAACTCGTATGGGAAACCCAAAAAGTGAGAAGTTCCAATCGTACGGCGTTGAGTTGGGAGTCTGAAGAAACATTTGCCGGCCGGGGAAATAACGAACACCAGTGAGCGGCAACTGGCATGAATCACGGTGAACTTCGATCATCCGCTACTGCCGATTATGGCTTGAGTGACCCCAAGTTGTCACCCAAGCGTCTATCGACGAGATCGAGCCCGGCTTTTCTGAACCGTACGACTCGGCGTTTGAACCTTCCAGGGAGCTGGGGCATCGTAAACGCGATCGTAGTACATTGCTAACGACCTCAAAGCATGTCCCTTGGGACCGATACTCCAATCACGATTCGGATCGCGAGACATCGACCGATTCAAGAAGTTCACGGCACTAACCAACCGTGTGTTCTGCAATTGCTCATCAGGCGTGATCGTCAATAGCCACTCGACGATATGCCCAGTGGTTTGGATTTTACGATCGACGTCGTTGCGATCCTCCCGTCCTTCAAACCAATTGGTGCTGAAGGAGCCATCACGATTTTGTAGTCGATAGGCATAGCCCACAAAGTCTTGTAGAAACTTGTCGGCTCGTTTCCACTGCCCGTCGATCGGCTTCCCTTCTGCGCGACGCTTTCTCAGTGCGTGAGCAAAGCCCATCAGCCGGTGAGTACCACCGCATGCGCTTCCCACGACGGGCTGCCCTAGTTCTTCTCGGATGACGCGTTCAAAGTCCCAAGTGTTCCCTTGGGAGTCCTTCCAGGTCGCATCCGTCGACAAGTAATGTGACAAACCAATCAAAGTGAATGTAAGCTCCGCACCCTCACGACAATCCGCTTGCTCACGAGCAATCACATCTTCAATGCTGAAGGCCTTGTTGCCTGCATAGATGGGATAGTCTCTCGGCACGCCGCACAACGAAAAGATGGCGAGCAATTGGCCCTGGTGTCCCTGCAAACCCACACCGCTTTTGGCCGAGATATTTCCATTCTCACCGATGGTGAAAAGTCTCTGACCGCGACAAGCATTATTTCCGGCAATCCAAGCGACGGTACTGTGTGTTTGACGGCCAACACGAACTTTCGTGTCGATCCCGTAGACCATGATCGCATGCAACATACCCCAGTTGCTTCGACGCGTAGCAATCTCAACATCTCGGTAATAATATCGCAGCGTCGACGCCATGGACCGCTGCATTGAAGTAACCGTGCGAGACAGTGGCTGCAGCTCCGAGATACGCCCCGTGTAATCCTTCAGCTCTTGTTGTGGAGCGGCATTGAGGGGCAAAGTCGGCTTGCTGTTACCATCTCCCACGTAACCCGATTTTGGCTCGCTTGGCTTCGGGTCGATCGTTGCTGGTTGATTGCGGGGTGGATCAATCGCCTTGGCCCGCTGCTTCGGAGCACGACTTGCAGGAACGGGATCCGTTAGAGGCATCACCTTGGTGCTCGCCGAGGAACCACTACGCGATCTGAGACGGCTGTCCTCTTCGAGGCGATTGAGAGAGTTAATCTTGTTGAAGACATCGACCGGCTCTCTCTCCACACGCGCCATTCGCTGTGGCAGCGGCCGGGGATTGTCTGGCTCAGGGTTGCCGCGTTGACTAATTGATGCCGAACGCCGCGATGAATCCCCTCCGGGAACGACCGTTTCAGAGGCTTTGGAAGTCGCCGCTTCCTTTGATTCAACCTTTGTTTCCAAGTGCGGTGGCTGAGCCTCTGGCTTCGACACCTTCGCGTCAGCATCCAAGGTCTGACTCGGCGGCGAATCTTTATCTGGCTTGCCAACAACGGCCTTTTTCGGCTGTACGGTCACCGGATCGGGCTTCGCTGGCTTGGCGGGCACTTTCGCCTGTCCCCGAGGAACCCAACCATCATCCACCCAATCATCTTTCTTGTCGGAGGACCCGGGCTTCTCGTTGATAGACT
>JBCCKZ010000784.1:0-3010 GCA_039027135.1 Planctomycetota bacterium | reverse complement strand
GCCGGCGATCAAGGGTGTTCCCGCCGTATCGATGGACTCGAATCGAATGCCGGCCGTTGCGATCAGCCGTGGCGTCAGCGGCACATCCCAGTTCAAGAACCACCCCGCGCGACGATACCAGGCGTCATCAGGGATGATTGGCCCGCTTGCCGTGCCCACGAACGGTGAGTCGACGTCGTCGTGGTACCAATCAACCCCGGTTGTGAACCGTCCGTAATCTCCAAAGTCCTTTGATCCGACCGTCTGTAGCCCCACCGTTTCAACATCAATCTCTTGGAATCTGGTCGATACCGGGAAGCCCCGTGTTTGCGACTCACGCTGGCGATGATACGAAATCGTTGTGGTTGTCGCATCGAACATACCTCCTAGAGGATCGAGCGACTGGTGACGAAGGTATAAAAGATCTCGTTGTTGGGGATCGAAGAAACGAGCTCCACTAAACGAGTTGCTATTGTTGCGATCAAGCGGATAGCCCGGAAACCGATCGCTTCGCGGAAGGTCTTCCTGCTCAAAGTGCTGCATTGCAAACGTCAACATGCTACTTTTGCTGAGCAAGAAATTGAGCTTCAAGTCGCCAGCATACTGTTGATAGTTGGTTCCGGGTTGTCTTGTAAACTCGTCGAAGCCCGTATCCAGATCCCGGACATTGAGGAAACTGGCACCACCAAAAACTCCGCTCGAACCAACCCACCCCTCGACGTTCATCCTGCTGTAGGAAGATGAGTTTGATGTGTTGTAGTATTGAACGAACTCGCGATCGGCGTAGCCGCCAGGGCTGAGTCCCTGTCGAAGGTCAGCCCCGCGTGTCACAACGTTAATCGCGCCTCCAATCGCGTCCGATCCCCAGAGTACCGAGCCCTGACCACGTATCACCTCGATGTGGTCAACCATTCCAACGTCAATGGTGTTGAAGTACTGATTCGGCCCCCGGCGGGTGACCGAGTTGTTCAGGCGGATGCCGTCGATCAAGATCAGAACCTGTTGTCCCGTCAAGCCACGTATGAAAGGTGAAGCCTGCCCGGCCGCGGTCGATTGAATCAGTACTCCGACTTCATTCTGAAGAGCGTGAAACATGTCCGGCGCCTGACGCTGCTCAATCTCCTGACGAGATCGGATGGAAAGCCCGCCGGGAGAATCAAATGCAGAAAGTCCTCCCCTCAAAATGCCGGTGTTTTCCCCAAATCGATTAGATTGGCCCAGTGGCGTGTCAAACAGACCTTCTATGGTGGTAGTCCCAAAGGTCGAGCCTATCGAAGATGTAGATGAAGGAAATGAAGAACTAGGCTGCGACGACAAGGAACCCTGTGTGTCGGCCTGGGGTGAAAGGTCTTGCTCAAGCGGCAGATCGTTGCTCACTCCATCATCGCTCGGAGGCCTTGATTCCGATTCCTGAGTGCTTTCCGGTTGGGGTGGCCGAACCTCAATCTCAGGAAGTGTGCCATCACCATCTTGACCGCGTACCTGTGAAATCCAGATGAATGAAACAAGGCAAGCAGTCGTGATTGAAGCCAGTCGCACGGGGAGTTCCTTGAATACGGGCAAGTACCTTGAGGAAGGAATCAGAGTCACACCTGAAAACGATGCAAGGTATTCCTGGCCTCACAGTCATAGTCGTCTTATCCGTCGCCTTCCGCATAGCCAGCGAGTTGGTGCTAGAAAAGTCATCGCAACTTCGCATTCAAGCCCGTGATTCAGGACCAAACGACTTCGAGCATGGTGAAAATTTCGCCTTGTCGGCGAACATTTGACCTTGGACTTCACAATGCCGAGAGCGTCGCTGTTCGGTGTGTATACTTCAAATACAAAGCTTGCAAAGTCACTCGATCACTAAATTCGGGCCATTGGAAATGGAGCGACTTTCAGTTTAGTTTCACAAATCTCGTTTCAATCTCAAGTTCCTTGTCCAAGGTTGCACAATCCTACACGGCGTCGATTCTCCTGCATGGATCGATGCTGGTGATCCTTTTCGACATGCCAACCTCGATGCTCGAAAGGTTCTCCACGAAGGGAGAGCCCCAGGTTCTCTCAATCAACGCTACACAAGACAGAACAACAGCCGAAACTTTCACGTCACTTGATAATGATCTGATAGACTTCGATTTGAAGGTCGAGCCTCCTCGGGAAAATATCGATTCGGTGGCCTTTGCCGAACCGAGCGAGTTAGTGACTAAACGAAGCGAGAGTCTCCTGGGCAAGACAAGGAAAGTGGAACCTCCCACCAAATCAACGCTTTCTCAAGCCTTCCCAATGCTCCAAAGAAAGCACATCAAGCAAACTCAAATGAAGACGAATGCCCTCCACCGACCGAAGAGGGTGAATCACCATTCGGAACCTCCGCTGATGTCCACTTTGCCCCTTGAGCAAGATGCCGGCCTGGAAGCTGATCGGAAAGCAGATTTTTCATTTAACCAACCACCTGACTATCCAGCCGAAGCCGTTCGCCAACGCATGCAAGGTGTTGTGCTGCTCGAGTTGAAAATTGGCAAAGATGGAGATGTTCTCCGAGTCGACTTGCTTGAGTCCAGCGGCCATGAAATCCTTGATACCGCAGCGATCAAAGCGGTCTTAAAATGGCGAGGTACACCTGCAAAGTCATGGGGTCGGGCCGTTGAATCGACTGAGATCTTACCGATACGTTTCCGGCTCTAGGTCTGTGGCATTCCGAATTCGATGATTCGCCCGGTCATAAGCGAACGGCGAAGTCTTGTCCGTTCCTGTCCGCTTTGCATCGACGACAAGCCTAGTCGTTTTGCTCGCCAATCGCGAAACTGCAAACGGGTCGTTTATTCGCTCGGACGCCGATCGTTCGAAGAGACATCTTGACTGTGTGATTCGGTATAGACACAATCGGTATGGAGTTTTTTAACGGAACTAGCCAGCTAAACGCTCGTCAAAAACCTTATGGTTTGATTTCGAATCGTCCAGCCAGCCAATGGGCATGATGCCGCCAACCAGCCTCTAGCCGACCGCGTCGGAGGTTTGACTTTTGCTGCTGGAAAATGTTTTTGAT
>JBCCKZ010000783.1:0-3015 GCA_039027135.1 Planctomycetota bacterium | reverse complement strand
GCGGTCGGCAAGGGCTTGGCGATCTGATTTCGATAGCGATCGCCATTCACAATATTCCTGAGGGAATTGCGATTTCGTTGGTGCTGATTCCCCGTGGGTTCTCGATATTCAAGGCGAGCCTGTTGAGCATTTTCTCGAGTCTGCCGCAGCCGTTGATGGCGGTGCCTGCTTTTCTGTTTGTACTGGCTTTTCAGCCCTTACTTCCAATTGGATTGGGATTGGCTGCTGGAGCGATGTTTTACATGGTTCTTTTTGAGCTGATGCCCGAGTCGTTTGAGTACCTGTCCAAGTTAACATCCGTCCTGATCGCCGCGATGGCGGCGCTGGCAATGATGACCTTTCAGTACTGTTTTTAAGAAAGGTTAATCTTCGAGCGACAAAGTTCGCTTTCGACATTGAAACTGGGCAATTCGGCCACTTGCGGCGTGAAGACCGCTGCGATACGTTCGGTTTTAGCTTTTTATTTCATTAACCATGCTATTAGCCATTGGAGAATTTATGTCCATAGCCAACGCAGTATCGGTATCACTGTCCGAGTTAGTCGACAGCCTCAATGAAGATCTCACGCGAGAATACAGTCACATGCAGTATTACCTGCATGCGTCAATTGTTGTTAGTGGGCTCCATCGAGAAGAATTTTCGGAAATGTTTCAGGCTGAGGCCCAGAGCGAGATGGGGCACGTTGCCCAATTTGCCAATCTGATTCAGGGGTTGGGTGGAAAGCCGGGAACGAAAGTCGCTCCATTCGAAACCGGGATCACGGATCCGCTGAAGTTAATTGAAGAAGCAATGAACATGGAAAAGGAAGTCGTTGCGAACTATGTTGACCGCATGGACGATGCGGTGAGACTTCAGGAAAACGGCGGAGATGATAAAGTTCACGGCAGGTATATCGAGATTTTTCTTGAAGATCAAATCAGCCATAGCCGCGAAGACATCGACAACTATCGCAAGATGCTTGGTCGCGAGAAATACTCGTATTAATTGAATGGCAGCCAAAATTTGAACTTAGCCCAGTCGCATTGGCTGGGCTTTTTTTATGTGTGCCGGGCATGTTTATTTGCTTGGGGGTGTGAGTCCCCTGTTCATCCAGATGGAGGAGAAGAACGAGTGAAGCGCAAGGGCTTTGTCGCGAGGCAGGGTCTGAAGGAAGCGTGGATCGAATCCGCGAGCCGATGTACAAGAATCGGATACGAGGCAGTTTCGGTGGGACGAGTCAGCATAACGTGACAAAGTCCTCTATCCATCGAAAGCCGACGCTGTAAATCCGGCGGCTGTGCGGAGAAAGTCAATAGACTTACCCCGGGAGGTCTGATGTGTGTTTGAGCGAAGCTTTAGGCGGGACTCAAACTGACGGTTTCGCAAGGAACCGTGACCGCACGTCAGAAGTCAGCAGAGGGCATAGTAGACGGGTATCCCGTTGAAGGCCCGAACGGTCCCCGAAGTTAATTCGGGTAAATGGAATGGCAATCAGAGTGAGAACTCGTGAGTGACAAGCGACAGAAAACAAGCTCTGGTCAAACGGAGCCACAGCAACAGCTGCTGGCCTTCGCCGTTGAGGACAGGGATGAATCTCCCGATGGCTTCGACGAAGGGCTCGCGTCATTTGTGGCGGACTCAATTCCTGAGAGCCCAACAATTAGTGACAGGTTGATGGAACGCATCTGCGGCCCCATGAACTTTAACGCGGCAATCGAAAAAGTGGTTGCCAATGACGGAGCTCCTGGTGTTGACGGGATGACGGTGCAAGAGCTGGGGAGGTATCTTGAGCTTCACCGCAGCCGGATCATCGATGAGCTGCTTTCTGGCACGTATCGGCCGAGTCCGGTCAAACGCGTTGAGATTCCCAAACCCGACGGCGGAGTGCGCAAGCTTGGCATTCCGACGGCGTTGGATCGCGTGATCCAACAGGCGATTCTCGGCGTGCTTGGACCGCTGTGGGACGAAACGTTCTCGGATAACAGTCTCGGTTTCCGTCCCGGTCGGTCTGCTCATGATGCGGTGGCCAAAGCCCAGAGCTATCTGGTCGAAGGCTACACGTGGGTGGTCGACATGGATCTGGAAAAGTTCTTTGACCGCGTCAACCATGATGTGCTGATGGGCCGCGTGGCTCGTCGTGTCAAAGACAAGCGTCTGTTGCAACTGATCCGAGCCTTCCTGAATTCGGGCGTGATGATCGACGGTCTGTTCAGCGGAACCCGCGAGGGAACTCCGCAGGGCGGCCCGCTTTCACCACTGCTTTCGAATTTACTTCTTGATGAACTCGACCGCGAGCTTGAATCTCGCGGTCTTCGTTTCGCACGCTACGCCGATGACTGCAACGTGTACGTCAAAAGCGAGCGTGCGGGTAAGCGGGTGCTGCAAAGCTTGACGAAGTGGCTCGATCGGAAGCTTCGGCTGAAAGTCAACGAGTCCAAGAGTGCCGTGGATCGACCGTGGAAGCGCAAGTTTCTGGGGTTCACGTTCACGACGCGTCGCAAGCGTAGCATTGCATCGGCCTCTCGCAAGAAGTTCAGGAAACGTGTCCGCGAGATCACCAAGCGTAACCGGGGTTGTTCTCTGGAGCGTGTGGTTAGCGAGCTTCGTAGCTACCTGCTTGGCTGGCGTGGTTACTTCGGTTACTGCGAAACGCCATCGGTGCTGCGGGACTTTGACAGCTGGATTGCCCGTCGTTTAAGAAGTTATGCGTGGAAGCAATGGAAAACCGGCAAGCGTCGGTTTAGGGAACTGCGAAAGCTTGGGATCAGCAAGGATCTTGCTGCCCAAACCGCTGGCAGCCGTAAAGGCGTCTGGCACAATAGCCGTTCCCCCGCGTTGAACATGTCGCTCACCCGAGCGAAGTTGTCCAACATGGGCCTTCCCTTGCTCCTGCAGCCTGAAACCAAAGTTTAACCAGCCGAACCGCCGTGGTACGGACCCGTATGCCCGGTGGTGTGGGAGGAGGGAGACGGTGACGCCTCCCCCTATCCCGATTCTAATGATATGACTCGCCCTTTTTGCACATCTCAAATGCTT
>JBCCKZ010000782.1:0-3022 GCA_039027135.1 Planctomycetota bacterium | reverse complement strand
GTAAAGGACCGACTCAACAAACCGGCGCTTGGCCTTTCCGGTGGCCAGCAACAACGACTCTGCATCGCTCGCACGATCGCCGTTGGACCCGAGATCCTCTTGATGGATGAGCCATGCAGTGCGCTCGATCCGGCATCAACGCTCGCAATCGAGGATCTCATGGATGAACTTCGTAATCAATACACGATTGTGATTGTCACTCACAACATGCAACAAGCATCTCGTTGCAGTGACAAGACCGCCTTCTTCTTCGAAGGCCGTGTCATCGAGTTCGGTGATACGGAGAAACTCTTCACCAATCCGGATAGTCAACAAACGGAAGACTACGTCCGCGGCAAATTTGGATAAGG
The DNA here is from genome assembly GCA_039027135.1 of Planctomycetota bacterium. Taxonomy (GTDB): domain Bacteria; phylum Planctomycetota; class Planctomycetia; order Pirellulales; family Pirellulaceae; genus Rubripirellula. Next base: position 2,672 of record JBCCKZ010000782.1, on the reverse strand, counting down.
ACTATGTCGAAACATCTCGATCGAGAACTTGAACGTCTTCGAGACGATCTCATCCAACAGTTTGGTTTGGTCGAGAAGATGATCTCGCTGGCCGTTCGCGCGTTGGTCGATCGGAACCCGGGACTCGCTGAGCAGGTCATCGAGAACGACTTTATCGTTGACGAGAATGACCTTCGAATTGAGGAAGAATGCCTCAAGCTTTTGGCCCTGCATCACCCTGTGGCGACGGATATGCGATGGTTGATCACGGTGGTGAAAGTCAACGGCGCGCTCGAACGGATGGCCGACCTGGCTTGCAACATTGCCGAGCGTGCCAAAGCGATTGATTTGTTTCCATTGTTTCCGGTACCCGACGAAGTCTCGGACATGGTGATCTCGACGACTTCGATGGTGAAGCTGGCCCTGGACGCGTTCGTTGAACGAGATAGTGGTAAGGCCAAGACGGCTATCCAATCCGATGAGATGATTGATCAACTCAATCGGATCGTGATCGATCAACTCCAAGAGATCATGAAGCACGATTCGACGATGGTCGAACCGGCAGTGCACTGCTTTAGTGCCTCGAGACACTTGGAACGAATCGCCGATCTCGCCGAGAACATTTCGGAAGACGTTATCTATCTCGTTGATGGCGATATCGTTCGCCACAAGCACGAGCTGTTCTTGGGGACATCCAGCGAAAGCTCGGTCGTCGAGTAGGTTTGAGTTTTTGAGTAGATCGCCTCTCCGAGGCGAAGGGATCGATGGTTTCTGCTTATTGAGCCGCGAATTTTCGACTCGGAGATTAGATCTACTTCCTGATTACGATCTTTTCACGGCCTGGACGCGAGCGAGTGTGTTCCGCGACTCACTCACTCACTGGCGCCGCGTGCTTGTGATCTTTGACGCCAATCCGATACGTCATTGCATGGCTAGGATGGTGCGTTAGCAAAGACAAGCATCTATGCTGGCTTTATGAGCCAAGAGGAACTCCCTTCATTCTCTGACAAAACCAAGCGTCCTTCGAAAGGCCGAGTCGGCGTTCATCGCGGTTCTGGACGAAGGCGACGAATCGCGCCGATGCCGCTGGTCAGACCAGCCGCATCAACAACGTCGACCGTCTCGGAAGATTCAACGTCGCTGGCTGAAGCGGTCACCTTTCTTTCCGAGGTGGCAAAGACCGAGGCCGCCAAGCACGGCTACGTTTGCATCGTCGAGTTCGCCGGCGGCAGCGAGTCAACCTACATTCATGTGCGCCGAACTCAACAAGATCAAAAGTCTGTTTGGTACGGCATCCGCATCTCAGCCCACCTCGCGAAGTACGCCTGCAGCAGCGACTACGAACAGCTGCTTCTTTCTAATAAGCCAAGTCAAACCGAGCTAAACCAAGCCGCCGAAAAGATCACTAGTCTTGTACTCCAAGGTGGTAGACCCGTCGCGGAACCGCATCTGATCCGGAGCCAGATCTGGGAAGCTCAAGTCAACGGTGCAAAAGGAGAACGAGCCACCACGGTGCACGAAGGAAAGACCGTAGCTTGGATTTGGCAAGGTGCCGATAATGGCTGGGTCGCCGAAGCCCCGGATGACCTCGATATTAAGACCGCGACGCCCACTTGGATTCCAAGAGTCCAGCTAGATACAGCAACTACCGCAGCCATCCGGCACCGCATCAATCGCCGCGAAGCCTGGGCGGCCGACGAGACAGACTGTTTCTAGTTAGCAAAATGCCTACACTCCGGTGACTTCTTCAATGAAGCTTTCAGCTCACCTCATGCCTTGTGGTCATCTGATTTGACAGCGCATCCTCCTGAAGAACAGCCTTCGCAAGAAATGCCCTCCCAGAGAATTCCCCGAGCCGAAATCATCGCCGTTGGTGATGAGATGACTGGTGGCGCTCGAATCGATACCAACACCGCTTGGCTGGCCCAACGCGTCGAAGAACTGGGTGTCACGGTCGCTTTCCACAGTACCGTTGGCGACAACCTGGACGACCATGTGCAGGTCATCAAGATCGCATCGGAGCGGGCTGACTTCGTGGTCATGACAGGCGGGTTGGGCCCCACTCGAGATGATCTCTCGAGAGAGGCGATCAGCCGCGTGATGGACCGCCCATTGAAACTCGACCAAGTTTCCCTTCGACACATTGAATCCATGTTTGCGGTTCGCAAGCGTGTGATGCCAGAACGAAATGACATCCAGGCGATGTTCCCTGAAGGCAGTCAACCGATATTCAATCCGCAGGGAACGGCCCCAGGCATTGATGTCTTGATTGGTAGCGACGCGGTCAAGGTGTGCCGGCTGTTCGCACTTCCTGGTGTACCGGCAGAGATGAAGCAGATGTTCTCTGAACACGTGGCACCCGCAATCGCCGACGCGATGCCAAATCGGAAGACAATCAAAACAGCCGTGATGAAGTTCTTTGGCATTGGCGAAAGTGATATGGAAGCTCGATTGGGCGAGATGATTTCGCGAACACGATCGCCTCGAGTTGGCATCACGGTATCGAAAGCCACTATCTCGTTGAGAATCCAGGCGATCGCTGATAGCGAAGACGAATGTCTTTCACAGATCGAGAAGACACGTCAAGAAATCCTCGAGCGAGCCGGTGATCTGTATTTCGGTGATGGCGAGAATACGGAACAACATCACGCGATCGAGAATATCCTTAGCGAACGTGAACAGACGGTCGGAAT
>JBCCKZ010000781.1:0-3026 GCA_039027135.1 Planctomycetota bacterium | reverse complement strand
CGGATTTAGTTTCGCCCTTTGATCTGGAACAGCTCGATCAGGTCATTCGGCGTCTGAATCCCAAGGCGAAGATTCTGCGCACCCGAGAGAGCCGCGTGCCCCTGGAGGAGGTCATGGGAACGGGGCTTTATCAACTCAGCGATGCGGAAGCCTCTCCAGGCTGGCTTGCGGTACCTCGTGGTCAGGAACATTCTGAAACCGATGAGTATGGCATCAGCCACTTTGTCTATCAAAGACGAAGACCGTTTCATGCTGCCCGGCTCTCCGACGCCATGAATGGTGGTTTTGGTGAAGGCCGACCAATGGATGGAGTACTGCGAAGCAAAGGCCTAATCTGGCTCGCATCACGTCACAATTTGGCCTACGACTGGTCACAAGCGGGTTGTTCAATTCGAATGACACCTGGAGGTCTATGGTGGGCGGCCGCACCTAGCGACGAATGGCCCGATGACGAAGAAGCAGTCGCTTCAATTAGTGCGAAGCTCGTTGGACCTTACGGCGATCGCCATCAAGAGTTGGTGTTCATTGGCCACGACATGGATCAAGCGAAGATCACCGAGACGCTTGATCAGTGCTTACTGTCCGATGCGGAGTTCAGCCATGGACCCGATGTTTGGTCAGGTTTCGCGGATCCGTTTCCCTCGGTTGAGCTTCAATTCGAGGACGATGATTCGATGGAAATATGGCAGTGAATGTCTTCTTTAGAATAAGGCATCCGTTGCGATTGGATCGCAGATTTCCAGCGTTGAGAGTTCCATCCATCTGAAGGCATTCGCATGGAACACCTTTCGCTGTTCTTCAATTCGCTCTTTATGGCTCTTGCTATGTCGGCACCGTACTTGGTGCTGGGCTACGTTGCGGCGGCTCTAATCAAGGAGTTTGTCTCTCGGGAATCACTCGCGTTGCATTTGGGAGATCGTGGCATTCGTCCCGTATTGAATGCGGTCGGCATCGGCTCGTTGCTGCCGATCTGCTCATGCGGAGTCGTGCCGCTTGGAGTTGGCATTCACCGAGCTGGTGCCGCCCGCGGAACCGCTCTTTCATTCATGACGAGTTCGCCAGCCATTTCCCCGGTCTCGGTAATCATGGTAGGAATGATGCTTGGCCCGACCTACATGGCAACCTATCTTTGCATGGCATTAGTTGGAGCAATCCTCATCGGTCTGATTGGAAACCGATTGCTAAGAGACGAAACAAGTCCGGTCGAGGACTTTGACAGCATTGTTGACCAGGTCGAGGATGACGATGACCACGTTGGTGCCACAAAAAAGGAAGGCTCTCGATTTCGTCAAGCCATGCGATGGGCTTTCTGGGACCTTGGAGCGGAAACCAGTGTCGACCTAATGATTGGTTTGTCGGTCGCTGCCCTAATACTTGCTTTCCTTCCCATCGAACTTACCGAGGCGTACCTGGGAACACGTAGTTTTTGGACGCTGTTGCTCGTTATCGTCGTCGGTCTTCCAGTTTACACGTGCTCGGTCCCGACCATTCCCATTGCCTGGGCGTTTCTCATGCGAGGTGCGATGCCGGGCGCAATGATGGCCTACATGATAGCGGGGCCCGCGACAAACCTCGGTGAACTCAATGCAATACGTCGGAGCATGGGCAATGCTGCCGCTGGCTTCTACTTTGTGGGCCTGTTGATCGTTGCCCTGATAGGCGGACTCGTCACCAATCACATCGTCTTTGCATCCTATGAGTACAAGGCGAAGCTGATCGCGCAAAACGAATTAGAAGTCCAAGAATGCTGCGTACCAATGATTTTTGGCAACCGAATTGAACGTAACAATCTCGGACGCATTGCGGCCAGCGTCCCGACCTGGCATTACCCCTTCATTGCAGTACTCTTGCCGACGATCGGTGTTGGTTTGTATCAGCGTTTCTTGCCGCGTGACAACGGCGATCGTAGAGATCAAGCCGAGGGTGACGGTTCTGTCACCGAGGAGGTAACCACATGAGAATCCGTCCTATCATCGCCGGTGTGGCGGTATTCGCGATCATTACGAGCTGGAACGGATTGGCGCTGCTAGATTCAAATAAGTTCGGCATCGCGGGACGCAGTACGTGGCAAGACTCACAACAGGACGTCGCCAAAGCGAGCCTATCGAACGAACCGGAGCTTTGGCGTGAGATCAAGAAAACCTCCGTTGAGGATACCGACGACGGAGGATTCAAAGCGACTTTCAAAGACTCCGTTCTCGCTGTGGATGGCAAGCGTGTTGAGCTCCCAGGTGTTGGCTTCCTCATCAACTCTGGAATTCAGGAAAATCAAAAGGGTGAAAAAGAAGTGACAGAGTTCCTGTTGCTTCCCGGTGACGGCGGCGTCGCCTGGTGTTGTGGGCTCACACCCATTCCAAATTTTGAGTTCAGTATCCTGGTAGAGTGCCCGGATGCGCCGTTTCTTGCATCGATCGTCGATCCGGGCAATCCCGCCATCTTTGTGAACATCGCCGGCATATTGCAACTGGAACATGAAAACAGCATCGGCGCTCTCTACACCATGAAAGATGTTTCGATCGAATTCATCGACATGAAAGAGGTCATGCCGCCCAACGTATTGAACCTTTGCCTCAATAAGCCGATGGCCCCATAAGCTCGGGTACTCCAATAGCACTTACAACCGGCCTCCATGGCTGTTCATTTGGTCAATCACATGACTCCCCCTCCTAAGCAAAGCATATGAAGCAATGATCGCTTTCTCAAAAGACGCGATAGTCTCCGAAGATCAGTCACCACACCCCCTACGGATTGTTGGTCCGAGAATTGTGAGCAACACGCAGACAGGCCATTCAAATCAAACCAAAACGCTCAGCGGCGAAACAGAATTGGCGGCCAACCAAATTGCCAGAGAGCAACAAGAATTAGCAATGCTACAACGTGCCCTCGTACGTTGCGGCCTCATCGACAACCATCAATAGAACCACATTGAGAAACCGGAATGGATATTCGATTCTACAACACGCTCTCAAACCAAATAGAACTCTTCGAGCCTTTGCAGCAGGGACGCGTCAAGATCTATAGCTGCG
>JBCCKZ010000780.1:0-3030 GCA_039027135.1 Planctomycetota bacterium | reverse complement strand
CTGCAGACGATATCGATCGAGCAACTTCTCGATCCTCGCAATCTCAAGTCGGATGATGATCTTTGTCACGATTTCTTATTGCCCAGAACAAAGTCGACGATCTCTCCACCAAAGAAATATCCAATTGCAACGCTGGTGACCAACAGACCAAGGGGAATCATGGGGTAGGAGACAAATAGCCAGTAGGTGCAGACCAATAGCAGCAAGGATATGCCGACGCATGTGACGAGGAAGGCAACTTTCATAACTTCTTTATAGTCGACCACAAAGTTCGAGTCTTAACCACAAACCCGAGGTGAAGTAGCATCAAACACAGAACACATCTTCGTCGTGATGCAATCAATGCCGTGTTTGCACAAACGCACGGACCACCCCGTTTGGGGTTTTGCGATGTCGCCTTCGATCAAACACCATGAGGTAAGATGGCGTGGAATGTTGCACGACGAATCAGAACTAATCGCCGAAGATCTATCGGAGTCGGACGCACTTCGTCGCCGGCCTTTGCTCATCGCATTGATTGCATTCTGTAGTGTCGGATTCCTTGCCGCCGACGTCGCGACACCAGTGTTTTTTGAGGATGCGTTTCCGGCGATGCTCTCGTTGGGTGTCGTTACCGCTCAACTGACAGTCATCTCTGTCTGGGGGACACTTGTCCATGGTGCCTTTTGGGTGCGACTTCCGTGGACGCTCTTGATGTTGACGATCTCGTGGTGTGCACTTGGATTCGGCAACACCATCGATCACGGCCATTTTTATCCTTCATCGATGCTGGCCCTTGGGATCGTGTGGACATTAGGTTTCATCACCAGCTTTGTCCCTCTGAAGATTGCGGCGGTGGCCTTTGGTTGGAAGATCATTGCCAACTCCGATTCATTGGTCGACGGCAAACGAAAAAGCCAGACGGCGGTACGAGATATCCTGACGGGAACACTTTTGTTGGCATTGACCATGGCGATCGTTCGCGGTCCTTTTGTTGGTGAACGCGTCGATTTCCAGCAAGCTTGGGATACAAGCAGAATGGCTCGGGTCCAGAATGCGGTGGCCCTCCTCATTTTTGGCGTCGTCAGCCTGATCGTGAAGCTGCCTTGCATCTGGATTGGCCTGGGAGTGTCGCGTTCTCAGATCCTTCGGATGACCCTGGTCTGGGTATTCTTGTGTTTCCTGCTTTCAGTCCTCGAGGTTGTTGTCTTTGTCTCGGCTTTCGGTGCTCCAGGTACGGACGAACTCGAAGCCTACACGGCCATCATCCTCAGCCATCAGATAATGGGCGGAATCGTCCTTGGCATCTGTCTCGCACTTCGCGGCCTCGGTTACCGTTTAGAACGCTCTCGGACGCCGCCCGTCGAATGAGCCTTGCATCGCCTTTCCATGCCTAAGCTAGCGATATTGCGTCCGCATGGCCGAGAACGACTCGATTCTTCGTGTCTCTGAAGTCTTAAGTCGATGGAAGCAAGTAAAGCAACTCGGCTCGAGCTAGACTATGCGGTGACACAACACGACGCTCCCCGCCTTATCAACCAATGCGCAGCTTGAACTCACTCAACTTGAGTGTCTTTCTTTTCGCGGCCACTTCATTTTTCGCTTCGGTATCGGCTGAAACGACTCGCCACTGTGACGTGATTTACCTTCGCACTGAAGGCGCGGCAATGACTTTCGACGCGTTTGTACCCGACAACCCCAATGGAATTGGGATCATTAAGATCGTCAGCGGAGGCTGGAAATCGAAGTACTCCAACATCAACGAGAATTTTGCAAAGCCATATACCGACCACGGCTATACCGTATTCGCAGTCATGCATGGTTCGCAGCCTCGCTACCAAGTTCGCGACATCATGGGATTCATGCATCGTGCCGTTCGTTTCATTCGAACACATGCGTCTAAGTGGGACATAGATCCCAGTCGTATCGGAGTCACAGGAAGCAGCGCGGGAGGGCACTTGAGCCTTGTCCTAGCGACTAAAGGTGGCCCCGGGGATCCGGAAGCGAAAGACCCTGTCGATCGAGCCAGTAGTGCCGTTCAAGCTGCCGCCGTTTTCTATCCGCCAACCGATTACCTCAACTGGAGCGGTCCCGGCGATGACTGCGTGGGCGTGGGAAAGCAAGAACCATGGCAACCTGCCTTCGGTGATGAATCGCAGACTCCCGAGGGCCGCCAAGTCTTGGGGCAGCACATGTCCTCGATCTATCACATCAGCGAATCAACGCCCCCCATTGCCATCATCCATGGCGATGCGGATCCCATCGTGCCATTGTTTCAAGCGACAAGTTTTAGAAAGGCTGCGGAGTCGAAAGGAGTGATGGTTAAACTCACCATCAAAGAAGACTTTAAGCACGGGTGGCCAAACAAGCGAGATGATGAACAACAATTTGTCACTTGGTTTGATACACACCTTCTAAATAACGACCGCCCAAGATGACCCGCCCCACCCGGCCGTTAAAACGTCCGACCTCCCCAATGGGGAGGTGATTCCAGGTCAAAATCCGACTGCCAAATCTAAGATGAATTTCAACCCAAAAAAGCCCGTGATTATTCGTATCCTCCTCGCTTTATGCGCGTTTGTATTCGTTCGGAATCTACCAGCAGCCGACCGACCCAATGTGATCTTCATTCTCACCGATGACCAACGCTATGACACGTTAGGTTGTACTGGGAACGGCTTCGTTCAAACGCCGAACATTGATCAACTGGCCGCAGACGGAGTGTTATTCGCCAATGCGACGGTTACCAGCGCGATCTGCACGCCAAGTCGAGCCTGTTACTTTTTGGGGCAGTACGAGCGTAAGCACGGTGTCAATTTCAATTCGGGTACGGCGATGAAGCCCGAAGCCTGGGCTAGCAGCTACCCGGTCAGACTACGCGAAGCGGGTTACTACACCGGCTACGTCGGGAAGAACCACGTTCCGATTGGGGACAAGGGCTACAACTCGAATGTGATGGAACCCAGCTTCGACTTTTGGTATGCCGGTCATGGCCATTTGACATTCTACCCGAAGAAGCGTCACAAGATCTTTCAACACGCGAAATCTGAT
>JBCCKZ010000779.1:0-3043 GCA_039027135.1 Planctomycetota bacterium | reverse complement strand
CTGATGAGTTGCCCATCTAGATTTGACTTGCTCCCTTTGGTTCCCGTCACGCGAGCCAGCGTGGGATACCAATCTAAAGCACTTGCAACCGCGTTTGAGATCGTCCCCGCCTCGATAACCTTCGGCCAACGCACAACGCAGGGAACACGAATACCGCCTTCGAAGAGTGTTGCTTTGGCACCGCGTAAACCCCCGTTGTCGCCGCCGTATTCTTGGGTCGCACCGTGGTCGGACATGAAAATGACGATCGTGTTGTTTGATTGCCCCGTGCGATCAAGTGCCGATAACAACTGACCAATCGAGCGGTCCATTCCAATCACTTTTGCAGCATAGTCTTTGCGAATCTGCGTGCCGTCTACTTGAACTTGCACGAGATCGCTTGGCTTGGGCTGCATCACATTGACTGGTTCACCGGACAACGCATCCCACCCCTTACCGAAGTGCGGTGCGTTGTACGACACATGTAAATACCACGGCGTTCTTCGAACCCGTGAACGATCGGTCGCCGCCGGTCGCTCGACTGATCCAGCCGTTTGCGCCAGAATCGACAAAGCCTCTTTCGTGATCAAATCGGTGGCGTAGCCCACTGGATGAATCAACTTTTCGTTGCGATACCAATCGGGGATGCTGCCGTAGCGACAGGTGAAGAAATCAACACAGCCACCCGTGTGGCCGTAGAAACTGTCAAAACCGTGAGCGGTGGGCCAAAACGCCTTGTCACCATGCCCCAAGTGCCACTTTCCAACCAAATGCGTGCTGTATCCGGCCTCATTCAGCTCCGATACATACGTCTGTTCGCCATTGCGTATTCCGCGATCTCGATGGGATGCGGACATGAACATCAAGGCACCGGTCAACTGATCACGCGATCGATGCGCAAACCGCCCAGTCAGTAATCCGTATCGCGACGGCGTACAGATACTGCTGGCGGCATAGAACTGCGTGAACTTAACACCATCCGCCGCGATGGAATCGATGTTTGGCGTTGGTATATCGCCGCCGTAACAACTCACGTCTCCCATGCCTTGATCATCCGAAAATATCAACAACACATTGGGGCGTTGATCTGCAAGACAGACCGACGTGAAGCCAAACCCGAACAGAATGTAAAAACTAAGTGTCTCAAGAGCACGCCGTGAGCAACAATGCAAAACCATCAGCTAACATCTGTTTTTGGAAGAATGACTGCGTAGCGCCCCTGAAAAGCTGCGGTCCAGGTTTCACAACTTAACTGTTACTTGCCAGGTCAGCGACGACATTTTTGACCACGTGACCATGAACATCAGTCAGGCGAAAATCTCGTCCCTGATATCGGTAGGTCAATCGTTCGTGATCGATACCCATCAAGTGTAGGATCGTTGCGTGTAGGTCATGAATATGAACGCCATCTGAGACCGTATTATAGCTGAACTCATCAGTCTCACCGTGAACGTACCCCGCATTGACGCCCCCGCCTGCCATCCACATTGTAAAACAACGTGGATGATGGTCTCGACCAAAATTGCCATTGGAAATTTTCCCTTGGCAGTAGCTCGTTCGACCAAACTCGCCGCCCCAAATGACTAGTGTGTCATCGAGCATGCCGTGGTTCTTCAAGTCTTCGATCAATCCGGCAGTTGGCTGGTCGGTCATTTTGCACTGTCTGCGAATTCCTCCTGGCAAACCACCGTGGTGATCCCAACCCGGCTGATACAACTGAATGAACCGCACACCACGCTGAGCAAGCCGGCGAGCCCGCAAACAATTCGCAGCATAGGTGCCCGCCGTGGTGACATCGCTACCGTACAAATCGAGTGTCGCTTGCGTTTCATTCGAGATATCAGTGACCTCTGGAATAGAGTTTTGCATTCGGAAAGCCATTTCGTATTGGGCGATTCGATTCTCAATCGCCGGATCGCTCGTCGCTTCGAGCTGCAGATTGTGCAGTTCTTGCAAACGATCCAACGCTTTCCGGCGGCTTCCGCGATCGATCCCATCGGGCGATCCGAGGTACAGAACGGCATCTTTGCTCGGGCGCAGTTCAATTCCATCGTATTTGCCTGGCAGAAACCCGCTGCCCCACAATCGAGACACCAATGGCTGGCCACCACGACTGTTTGACACCATAACGACGAAAGCGGGCAAGTCTTCGTTCTCGCTTCCCAATCCGTACCAGGACCAGGCACCCATGCTGGGACGACCAGGAAACTGCGAACCTGTTTGCATCATAGTGACGCCCGGGCCGTGATTGATCGCTTCTGTGTTGAGCGATTTGATCACACACAGATCATCAGCCAGCTTAGACGTGTGTGGCAACAAATCGCTCATCCAAGTGCCGCTGTCACCATGCTGTGAGAACTTGAATGGTGATCCGACCAGCGGGAAGCTCGCCTGATTCGCGCTCATGCCTGTCAATCGTTGACCTGATCGAACTGAGTCGGGCAGCTGCTCGCCATCCATTTGGTTTAGCACGGGTTTGTAATCAAACAAATCCATTTGAGACGGCGCGCCGGACTGAAATAGAAAAATGATTCGCTTCGCACGCGGGACGATGTGCGGCTTCGACGTGATTCCTGAATTTGCTGCATGGGCCAAGTCGTTCTGCAATAAGCCTGAAAGCGCCATTGACCCGAGGCCATAGCCAAACTTTGAAAGCCATTGCCTCCGTGACGCCAGCGGCAAGTCGAATCCAGTGCAAGCAGGTGTGATCTTTGCTGTTGTCATGATTACAGGTGCCTTAGAGATTCGTCAAAGTTCATGATCATGTTTACCAAGACGGTGATAGCAGCGACTCTCGCTGTGTCGGCTGCGTCTTTGCTGGGATCTGCATTCCCAACTTCAAGTAACGCTTTCGCGTCAGATTCATTCGTCAAAAAGTGTTCTTGCTGCTCGACAATCAGCTTATCCAAGATTTGTTCTTCTTGCTTTTTTGGTTGTCGACTTGTCAATCGGACAAAACACTCGTTGATGATCGCACCATTATCTTCGCCAAACGAACTGACCAAATCAGCTGCCATAACATGAGATGCCTCGACGAACTGATCGCCGTTCATCATTACCAGTG
>JBCCKZ010000778.1:0-3047 GCA_039027135.1 Planctomycetota bacterium | reverse complement strand
CGCAGACGCGTCAGCTCGCTGCCGGTGCGGATATTCTGGTGGCAACGCCTGGTCGCCTGCTGGATTTGGTCGGGCAAGGCTTTGTGAGTCTACGAAATATCGAGACGTTTGTACTCGATGAAGCCGACCACATGCTTGATATGGGGTTTCTGCCAGACGTGCGGCGAATTCTTTCCATGATGCCGGCACAACGTCAGAACTTAATGTTCTCCGCCACGATGCCGTCGCCAATTCGAAAACTCGCCGAATCGATTTTGAAAGAACCCGTAAGGATTTCCATCGCACCAAGTCAACCGACGGTCGATCGGATCGAACAAGGGGTTTGCTTTGTAGCCCAAGCGGATAAGCCTCGATTATTGGCTCATTACCTAGAAACCCATGCCGCGGGTTCGACATTGGTGTTCACGCGAACCAAGCACGGTGCCAATGCGGTGGCCCGACGTTTGGTCAAACGGAGGATCCATGCCGAGGCGATCCACGGCAACAAGACGCAGGCGAGTCGCCAGCGCAGTCTCGATGGGTTTCGCTCGGGTAAACTGGATGTCTTGGTTGCCACCGATGTGGCTGCACGAGGTATTGACGTCGACGGGATACACACGGTCATCAATTATGACGCACCGACGACGGCCGAAGCCTACGTCCACCGGATCGGGCGGACCGGGCGTGCCGGGCGTGAAGGCACGACGGTCCTCTTTTGTGGTGGTCACGAGAACAAACTCTTCCGCCAGATCGAGCGCCATCTGAAGCGTGAGATTCCGGTCGTGTTGGGCGGTCCAGGTTGCCAAGATCGTCCGCTGCCGGATCCTGACTCCGCCGAATCTGCAATGTCGGACCGGTCACGACAACGTACCGGTGGGCATTCCAAACGATCCACCCGCACAAGGCCATCAGGAGGCGGTGAACCAAGTCATGGGGGCAAACGCGGGTTTCGCCGTCGAGGTCGGGCCGCTGGAAGTCTCTCCGGGACGGGCAGCACCAGCGGTCGCAAAGGCGGTGGATCGCCGCATCCATCAAAGAGCCGCAAGAGGCGGCGTCCAAACTAAGCATCGGTCCGAGAAATGTGTCGGGTCGAACAAGACTTTCGGGGGTCGTTTGCCGGGAACCGTCCCTTTGGGTGTTTTGCAACAACGACCTCGACACTAACTCTGTGGTCACTTCCAAGACGATCGGCAACTCGCATCATGCCGAGAGATTGGCGGTTCGTTCCGACTTGAACATCGAGGATACCGCGGGGCCGCATTTTGGTGCCTTGATCCTGGAAACGGGTCGATTGCCTTCGCACTTTCTACACGAGTGTTCGATCGCGGCTCCATCGGTGGCTGCGATCAACCCAACGCCTTTGCGAAGGCGTCTTAGCTTGACGGATTGTCCAGCTTCGGAGGGTCGGAAAACACCGCAAGTTGTTTTGGCGAATGAAACCTGACGCGTCCAGTGTCAGCCACCGAGCATCGAAATCGCATTGCCCGAATCCGCTTCGGTCTCCGCCATCTCTTGCAGTCCAAGCACTTGGCAGACCCCAGAGATTTGTCCAACCTCATGGACTTCGCGAAGCAGAAAAACCGCGGCGGTCTGTGTAGGCGTTCCTATTCATCGCGAGTGCAATCATGCCGCCTTAGAAGCCCGGGAACCGAGTTCAATTCCTGGAATATTCACTTCCTCTCGGTGGATCTAACCGACACGGCTAACCTTCTGGTGCATTGCTTTGATTGGTGGCTCCAAGGATCTTCAGCATTTCGCCTTCGAACTCATGTAAGTGATCCAGCGAAAAGTCGCGTCCTTTGATCTCCAGCCAGTTCGAGTAGCTTCTGAGGATCGCTTTCTCGGATGGAAGAGGATTGGGCCATCTCAAGCCTGGGCCATCGATCTTGACGCCCAAACCATCCGCTTGCGTCGCGAAACTTAATCGTATGTGCTTTGTGTCGTTCTCAAAGTACAGCGGAGCCATTTTTTCCCCCGCTGTTTTAGTTCCATAGCCTCGGTGATTCATAAAATCGATGTATGTGGTTCGCAGTTGGTCCCAACTGTTGCTAGACACGAACTCAACTGCCTTCGTTCGATCCACGACGCGACCGTATTGAGGCGGTGTGACCGCACCGGGGGTTGGGAGATTAACGGCTCGAATTTCTTTTCTTGCATTTTCGGCATTCCGCCGCATCCACTCGCGATGTGGTTCCTCCGTTACTACCGTTTGGCCTTCATGCACGTCAAAGCGATAAGCAACTTCCTGCAGCCCTCTTGTGTAAATCGTTCGAAGCAAACTGTTGGTGTCTAGCCGTTCGACTAACCAATGACTTTCTTGCATTTGAGTATCGAAGGTGGCTCGCAAATCCGGAATGCTCAGCTTCGATTTTGCCGTTGGCAAGCCCCTCAACGACACAAAGTTGGAATCAGCTGGTATGGGCATGGTTATCCCAACGCCGCAAGTCACCTCGATTTCCAGGGCTTCTGGATTCGCACGATCGGTACGAATGCGGGCATCGATTTTGCATCCGTTTTTTGCAAAACTTAAATAACGTCGGTTCTTTGAGGTACTTGAACCGCCGTCCAAATAAACCCAGCCAGCTGATGGAAATATCTTCAGCAGTCTTACCTCGCAAGCCACGATCGAATCGTCGGTGTGATACCGCAAGCGGTGACTCGCCTCTTGAACCAATTCCCATGATGGTGAGTTGTAGATTGGAAGTGTTCGCATATCAAAATAATCGGTAATCACTAACGAAACGTCAGTGACTTTTTCGTCAATCGTGAATCGGCTGCCCGGGTTTGCGCCAAGCAGATTCTTCGGTTGCGTCGGATTGCGACGAGTCTGATGCGAACGAAGGATCAAGACATGCCCATCCTGCCGAAATTTCAAGTTCGAATTAAAAATCCCCTGTTGTTCAGCTGCTACCTCTTTCCAGCCACGATTGCCGAGCACGTGACGGTAAAAAGCCATGACCTCGGGAATGTCTGCTGGCGTTTGATACCAAAGCGTTTGGTGATAGTCTGTCGTTGGCCAAAACCGAGGTAGCTTTGGCAACTCTCGCAGGTCGATGATCGCCTTCAGT
>JBCCKZ010000777.1:0-3061 GCA_039027135.1 Planctomycetota bacterium | reverse complement strand
CGGCACTGGCAGCGTGGCTCGACGAGTCGAGTTTGCAAGCGTCGTCGAAAAGTCAAACCGAGCGACGTCGAAGATATCTTGAGCCATTGCTTCTATGGCTTTTAATTGAGTCTTGATCCCTTCAACTTCTTCTTCTACGCCCGAGAAGCCATCCGTCAGCTTCGTCCCTACGGTAGCATACAACGGCTGTTGTCCTTGGATGAAAGACGCGAGTTGAAAGCGGTTCTCCCCCAAGATTTGATCCCGAAACTGGCTCGACTCGAAACCAGTGACTGGAGTTGCTTCGCCCTTGAGCAGTGTTTGAAGTTGCTCCAAGCCTTGGAAGAGAAATTCTTCTTCAGGCGGGACAAAGATGGTTGGGTTCTCAATTCGGGGAGCGTTCATTTCCGCGGCACTGGGCGCGGGCAAACTCTCAATACGACTATCCAAACTTTGCGAGGAGTATACATCCATCCTCTGTATGCCAGCGATCTCTAGGACCCGGTCGGACACAACGTGGTATCTCAAGAGGTCGTCGCTAAGAGTCTCCAAATCCTCCGTTAGGAAGCTCAACCCGGCTTCCCCTGAAGTGATAAAGGCCGCCGGCAACGAGTAATCGGATTTCAGAATCAAGAACTCTTTACTGCCTTCTTTCTCGCGGAACTCATTGATGAGAACTGCCAACGTGACCTCGGAGTCACCGAGACGACGCTGCATCGCCTTACTAAAGTTCTTATCGAACTCCTCTGCAAAGTTCTTCCACTGTGTATAGATTTTGAACTTTCGTTCGCTCTCAATCGGATCCGAGTTGATGAACTTCGTGAGAGGAAGAGATAGCTGATCAACTAGATCGTTGATGACAAAATCACGAAACGCGATCGGAAGCAGCTCTGGACCGAGGTAAGGTTCAATCGTTGCTTCGATTTCAGCTCCATGACCACGCTTGCTTTTGTTACCGGGAATGACCGATGCCGGCATCCTTACCAAGTTCAACGCGTAGCCGGGAGAGTCCGCTGTGTCATCGCCCTCGTTGATGCGGCGAAGCTCCGCCAAGTGATTGAGATAGCGATTGAGTTGATCCAGCTGTTGAACCTGCTCAAGCTCGAACGACTTGTCGATCGCGATTTTGTCGCCTTCTTTGGTTAAACCAAATGCATTCTCCGCTGACAGCGTTGTCTGCAACTCTGCCGCGACCGCTTCGCCGCTTGCGGCGACGTTGGTGGTCGTAGCACTGACTGACGCGGAACCAAGGCTGGTACCCGTGGGCACTGATCCCCGCAGCGCGACCGCCGCCGCCATCATCGCCTGATCCGAAATCACCTGCGCCCCCTGCAGACTTGTCTTGTCGAAGCTTCCGAGCTCCGCCGCCAGCTGCTCTTCGATTTCGCGGCGATACTTGGTGAGCCTTGCCTCACCCCAAATATCCGGTCCCTTGGCACTGACCGTTCCCCAGCGTCCTAGTTCCTGCTCGACCCAATCGAGATTTCGAGCCAATTCGTCGATCGCAGGATCGTCGGGCATCTCCGGAGGCACCGGGCGACGAAGCGGCCATGAAACAACTCGCCGAGCCCACCGAATCGGATCGCCCGCCTGGGAAACAGGAGGCATCAATGACAGGCTCGTGAACCAAGCCAAAAGCAAAGCGATGACCGAGCGGCGGTGTCTGAAGCAAGTCATTCGAGGGCACAGATACGCGGCATTGAGTCAAATCCGATCATTCGACTCAATCAAAAATCAGAATCTTGCGTTGGTGTGCAACGCATCTTCGCTCGTATCGCCGTTTACGAAGCGTAAAATCAGAGTCTTTGGCATACCCGGCTGCCGTTACCCAGACCACCTAAACTAATATTTTAAAATGCTGTCACTGACCAAATCCTCTTCATCCAGCCCATGATGCCCCACAATCGATTATTCCTTCTTGTGCTCACGGCCTTCGCCGTGCCCATGTCCAGTTGGAGCCAGACTATCGAGCTCAACGATTTTCTTGTGGGCCTGGACGCCATCGAAGAGGAGAGCGGCGGCACGACTAAGAGTGTTCAGAGAGTCTTCATGGAATACGAGATCAGCGGTGATGGAAAACCGCGTGAATTCGTTTTTCGGCTTGGAGAACTGAAGACAAAGCCGGATGGCGCTTCGCTAGCACCAAGCATCAGTTTCCCAAAAGGTGATCCAAAGACGATCGGCCTATCCCCGCTCAAGTGGTTCTACGCTGACGACCTATCTGATAGTTACCTGACCTTCAAAGTGACCTGCCCGGAGAAAACGAACTGCACGGTTCGATTGGGTATCAACCTTCCGGAGGGTGCATTGACGGTGGAGCGAAAGCTCTCAATGAAGGAAACCAAGAACAAGACAAACGTCCTTGATGATCAAGCTCGAATCGAGCTTCTCGGCAAAACGAAACTCGCACGAAAAAGCAAAGGCAAACCAATCGCCGTGCGTTTGATTCACAAGGCGGACACGGTCACCCGTGTCGTTGCTTCAGCAGGACTCGACACCGATCGACTCGAAGCGACCATGTTTGTTGCCTTGGAGTCTTCTGTTGCAATCAGTGTGGACTGGCTGGTCATTGGTCTCGGCGAGATCGGCGCGACAAGACAGTTTGTGCAGCCCAAACGCTATCTGCAGGCCGAGGCGTCAACCAAAACAGGCTGGAGCCCATGGGGTGATTCAACGGTATCCGTGGCCGGTGACCTGATCCCATCGACGAGCTCCAGAGTAGAGACCTTTGAGATGGCGGAACTAGCCATTCGCCCAGAAACCGAACCCGCTTCTTTTTCCGTTCCACGACCTCCAAGTGCAGCTGGACATGGCGTGGCGTTCATCGAACTTACCGGGGTCGCTGATTCGACGACTCACGTGACTCGACGAGATTTGAGTCCTCTGCAGAGTCCCGGGAAGATCGATACAGCCGCTAAGCAAGTCAGCGTGATCGAAGTACCTCAGGCCGAGTTCACTATCGCCAGTGCTCAATCAAAGAAACGACGGCTGAAGTTTCTAAGTGGCAACTCGACGGAAGTGGTTTTGGAAGGTGATGACGACGAGTTCGAACCTAAATCAAACGCAACGGTTAAAGCGCGAT
>JBCCKZ010000776.1:0-3067 GCA_039027135.1 Planctomycetota bacterium | reverse complement strand
GCTGAGATCAAGAAGCGTATCGATGCACCAGAGACCGAGGAGTCCGATCGTCAACGATTGGGAAAGCTTTCCGAGGAAATGGAGCGATCTATTAGACAATCCGGCTCTGGGGATATTGACCGAGTCCAATGGGATCAGATCGTGAAATCGGATGAAGCGAAGCGGTTGCTAATGGGAATCACGGTCGGCGATCCGATGGCGGAGGATCAGTGGAATAAGCTGCTGTCGACCCTTGATGATGGCTTGTGGCAAGTTAGGGGCAAGCAGCCGCCGGAAGCTTACCGAAAAGCTATTCAGCAATATCAAGACCAATTGCGTGAACTCACGGGAGCGTTTGACAAATGACCTCTCGAGTATCGGTTTCGCTGTTTATCTTGATCGCATTGATCAGTCTTGGCGTAGCTCAATCGCCGGCGCCCATGGTTGTTAGCTCCAGCAGTCTTAGCGCCGCACTACCAGCTAGCCAGTGGAATCGAGTCGAATCATCCGTCGATCGTGGGCTGCAGTGGCTATCCGAACAGCAAACAGACGACGGTAGGTTTCCGAGTGACGAGATTGCACAGCCAGCCGTGACAGCGATGGGCGTGATGGCTTTTTTGTCACGAGGACATTTGCCTGATCAGGGGCCGTACGGTGAGCACATTTCTCGGGCGATCGACTTTGTGCTCAGTACTCAACGTCGTCGCGGTTACTTTTCGCTACGCCCGGTCTTGCCCCCTGCCCAACACCTGACTCCGGCTCAAACAGTTGTCTACAACCATTCCATCGCAGGATTAATGTTGGGCGAGGTCTATGGAATGTGTTCGGGAGAAAGATCGCAGCGGATCGAACAGGCAATTCATCGTGCGCTGATCTACCATCGTCAAGTGCAATCGCGAACTAAATCGGCTCCATCGGATATCGGCGGTTGGCGGTATGGATATCCCGACAGTCCCGCTGCGTCATCCGACATGTCGGTGACAGGTTGGGCGTTGATGTTCTTGCGTTCGGCGCGCAACGCCGAGTTCAATGTGCCGAAGCAGTACTTCGATGAAGGTTTGGATTTCGTCGAGCTTTGCTTTGAGACCGATTCGGGTAATCACGATAAAGGCGTATTTCGTTATCGGCCCCCGGATTCACAGGACAACCCACAGATAACGCTCGCCAATACCGCATCGGCGACACTGACTTTGATTCTGGGTGGGCGACAAGACCATGTTGGTGTTGGGGCTGCCGTTAGGTGGTTTCGGGCTCGGTCTTATCCACGACCTTGGGAGAACAACTATTACTATTTGGCCAGTTATTACAGCAGCCAAGCGATGGCGCAAGTTGGTGGCGAAGCGTGGGAACAGATCTTTCCCCAGATAGCCGCGGGACTGATCGAGGGACAAACCGAAACGGGATCCTGGCCGACCGGCGGTGCCAACGAAAAAAAGTTCGGCCCCACATACAGCACCTCCCTAGCCATCCTCGCCCTCACCCCCGCCTACGGCCTGCTGCCAATCTATCAACGATAAGACCGCGTCTGCGAAGTCCAACTTGGCCACGTTACGCTAGGGTAGCAGTCGCTTAGAACCAATCAAAAAAGAGTGGCTCGGGACCGCTTCCGTCGCGGCACCGATAGGTCATTGATTTCACACGCGAATCTTGGCCGTCAAGTATTTCTCATCCAGGCGGAAGGCGTATCCGGATCTGTTGCCGGAAATTTCACTCAAGAGCGATTAAATTCTAAGACGAATGACGGGGATGTTAGGTTGAGCTATGAGTAACGAATCACAATTCACCAATCGACCAGGAACGATAACAAAGCATTCGTGAATTTGGCTTAGTGAGACCGTTCGTCTGTATCGATATCGGCAATCATAAAAATGCTTATGACCTGCAACGAAAAACCTGAGCCATTCGAAGTGAGAAAATCGGGATAGAATCTGGTCGTCAATTTCAGGCTCGCGACCGGAAGCTTCCCAAGTCCATTCGCGTCGACAACGGACCTGAGTTGACTTCCAAGGCATTAGACCAATGGGCTTATGCCAATGGCTTCACCCTCGAATTCAGTAGGCTCTGAAAACCAACGGATAACGCGTTCATTGAATCCTTCAACGGAAGCGTCCGGGCTGAATGCTTGAACGAAAATTGGTTCATGTCGCTTGACGATGCGAAGGAGCAGATCGAAGCGTAGCGAGTTGACTACAACGAAAATCGATCTCACAGCGTTTTGGGTAATCTGGCCCCCAAAGAGTTCGCCTCATCTGGCCGGGCTAGCCCGGCCAGATGAAGCCCTGAATTTCTTACGATGGTTGGGACAGATTTGGGAAGCAGGTCAGAGCATTTTTGAAAAAGGGCTTTGGAAAATGAGCCACGACGAACCTCACCCGAATTCAATGGGGAAAATCAGGGGCGACATACAGGTTCGTTCTGGATTTTGGAGTTGGCAGCCGCAAACGTCCGCGACCGACGATGTGGTACCAAAGTTTTCGAACAGCCTGAAATCAGCGAAGCATTCGTTGCCAGGAAAGGCCGTGATTTGCCGGCCCAGAAGAAGCGACGCGGACGGGACTCGAACCCGCAACCTCCGGATCGACAGTCCGGGGCTCTAACCAATTGAGCTACCGCGCCTTGGCGGCCGTGCAGGCCGTCCGAGACTTGCCGTCGCGAGCTCACCATCAGTAAACGCCGCGAAGCGAGTGCGGATTATATCCACACCCGGGCACGTCGCAAGAGCAGCTTTGGCCATTCTGCCGACGCTTTTAAATCAGGCATTGCGGCCTGGTTGGTCTGAACCGGTTTTCGGGTCATGGATGAATGTAATCCACGCTTTCAGTCACTAATGGCAATGCATTTAGGCACCATGCAGCTTCGTAAAGCCTAGCCTTTCTGGCGACATTTACCTTTTCGAGATTCAAAGCATGGTCGGTCAGGCGTTTTCACCTGGTGACCAGTCTTAGGCTGCTAAATCCAATTCTTCTAATGAACACAATCGTGCGATTCGACATTCTCGCCTTCTCGCTGAGCCTATGGTTCCAAGACGCTCAGCTTGAATTGAGTAACTATTTCTACTCGATGGGCCGTACCGAATGGGGTGTCATCG
>JBCCKZ010000775.1:0-3079 GCA_039027135.1 Planctomycetota bacterium | reverse complement strand
TCGAGCTAATGTCTTGCGATGCGGGTGCGGTGGAGGTCGCGACAATTGCCAAGGACCTCGGTCTTAACGTGCGTTGCGCTTTCTTGGATTTTTGGGGAGTCACCAATCCAGACCGTGAAGGCATCACTTCGATTGACCAAACGGTTGAATTCGCGTCGAAGATCGGGTTGGATTTCGTTGTTTTTGGTTATATCACTCGCGAAGAGCGTTCCACAATCAATAAGTTGAAAGGGATTGCTGAGCGAACCAATCAAGCGGGCGAGAAGTTCAAAGATGCCGGCATTCAGTTGGCTTACCATAACCATGCATTCGAATTCGAGAAGCTTGGCGGCAAGCAATCCGCGATGGAGTTGTTTGAAGAGGAGTTTGACCCAGATCTCGTGAAGTTCGAGTTGGACGTCTTTTGGGCGGCGATTGCTGGGCAGGATCCGTTAGCTTGGATGAAGCGTTTGGATCAGCGACTTGCTTTGGTGCACCTGAAAGATTTATTGGCGGGAACGCCAACGATTTTTGATGAAGGTCAGGTTCCCAAGGATGCGTTCCAGGAACTAGGTGATGGGCAACTAGATATGCCCGCCATCATGCGTTTGGCGAAAGATCTAGGCGTTGTTCATTGCCATGTCGAGCAAGACCAGTCGCCAGATCCGATCAAGAGCATCGTCCAGAGTCGAAGGTACTTGGGCTGATTGACTCCAAGCGATCTGTGAGGTCGTATCGGTCCTCTTTCATTGAACGTGATGTGTCAACTCGACCTCCCTACGGCATGGTCGAACGTTCAATGATAAGAAGTCGATAAGGACTAAGAACCCTCAATCGGAGCAAGCGTTCTACGCTGGCGGCTTGAACGTTGGCACGGAGCTGGCGACGTCTTCTTCCGGCTCATCATCAGCGTATTGGTCATCGAAGTTCGTGGCTTCGTTGACGGTTCGGCGGGCCTCGTACTCGGCCTCGCGAAATTGAGCCTGAACATCGTTCAAGCTTTTTCGCAGGTCTCGGTAGACTGCGCCAAACTTCCTAGCCACATCGGGTAGGTTACCGCCGAACAAGACGACGGCAACAACGCCGATAAAAATCATTTCAGTCGGACCGAATCCGAACATATTTGGCTCACTCGCCGGCTGGAGGTGCGGCCTTGGCAGGCGGGTCCTCATCTGGAACCGACTCGCTCATTCCCTTTTTGAATTCGTTTGTACTCCTTCCGAGGTTCCGCATGAGCGTCGGTAGTTTGCTTGAGCCGAACAAAAGCAAAATGATTCCAGCGATGATTGCGAGCTCAAGCGGTCCGGGAGCGCCGAACACGCCGAGCAGAGAGCCAAAAAGTGAAGCGATCGTATTCACGGTTATCACCTAGGGTCGGCGGAGCCGCGCCGGTGGGAAGGAATTTTGAGGGAAGACGTTGTCTCATGCTGAGTCCAACGATCCTAGAAGTTTATTTGTCTCGGTCAAATACGTCAAAGTGTGTGGTTTCGACCAGCGACATTATGACTAGCGATCATGATCGAGGGCGATTCATGAGCAATCGATAGCTGCCCGTACCCAAGTAATCCTCGAGGCGGCTCCGCAATTCCGGAGTAATCGTTACACCCTGTTTCCCCGCCCGCATCTGAACCGTTTGTCCGCCCATCAGCAGGCTCAGCAGCAATTCCTGGTTTCCGGGATAGCCGCGAAGGATCTCTCGAAGCCCGGAAATCGTCGCAGCATCGTGCTTGTCTCGATCCAAGAAAATCCTCAAACCGTGGGTGTAGCGGCCCTCCAACTCATCAAATAAGGTCAGCTCATCGATGATCAGGTTGGCTTCGTCACCACCACCTCGGCGGTCGATTTTGCCCTTTGCTAAAACCACGGCGTCCGGCTGGATTTTCTCTCCATGGTCGGCAAAACCCCGCGGCCAAGAGATGCAGCGAATTGAGCCCGCCATGTCTTCAAGGTCAAAGTTGGCGTACTTCGAAGGCTGGCCGGGTTTGGGGTTTTTGGTGTGAGCGATTTTGATCGAGCTGATCATTCCACCGAGTGTCACCTCTCCTCGGTCGCGAACATCGGACAAGCGGTCGGTCGAATGCGTTCGGAAGGTGGCAAGCTTCTTTTCGAACTCTGCCAACGGATGAGAGTCGATGTAAAACCCGAGTACTTCTTTTTCGTTGATGAGCTTTTCACGTTCAGCCCACTCCTCCATATCAGGCAGGGCGGAGTTCGAAGACTCTTCAACGTCTTCGTCCATGTCGTCGAAAGCGCCGAAAAGATTCTCTTGTCCGCTCCGACGATCAGCCTGTACGGCTGCGCCGGCTTGCACAGCTCGCTCAATGGCGGCTACGAGTTGGCTTCGGTGATCACCAAAACAATCCATCGCGCCAGCTTTCACAAGCGTCTCAATCGCTGATTTGTTGCAAGATGCGGGATCGACCCGTTCACAAAAGTCAAAAATGTCCTTGTAGGGACCGTTGTTCTTCCGTTCGGTTTCGATGCTCACGCCCGTTGCACCACCACATCCCTTGATCGCTGAAAGGGCGAAGAAGATTTTTCCATCTCCAACGCTAAAATCAGCCGCCGATGTATTGACGCTCGGCGGTACGACTTCGATGTTCATTCGATCGCAATCCTCCATGTGTTCGCAAAGTGGATCTTTGCGTTGGAAGTTTCGTCCATCGATATCGGAGGATAACAGTGCCGCCATGAATTCAACCGGATAGTGCGCCTTTAGGAAAGCCGTTTGATAGGCAACGAGCGCGTACGCGGTACTGTGTGACTTATTGAATCCATACCCTGCAAACTTAACGATCAGATTCCAGATTTCATCGGCGTCTTTTTCGCTAAGGCCGTTTTCGACTGAGCCTTTGATAAACGCTTCATAGTTGGCGGCGATCAGTCCTTCTTTCTTCTTGCTGATCGCCTTGATGCAAGTGTACGCCTTAGCCAGCGGAATCTTGCCAAGGCGGTTGAGGATCCGCATCACCTGTTCTTGGTAGACCATGATCGAATTGGTCTCGGCCAGGACTTCTTCGAGCACAGGGTGTTTGTACTCGGGCTGTTTACGTCCGTGCTTAATGTCGACGAAGTCATCGACCATGCCTCCTTCCAGCGG
>JBCCKZ010000774.1:0-3079 GCA_039027135.1 Planctomycetota bacterium | reverse complement strand
TTCGCTTGATTAGTTGAAAGTTCTCTGGCGCCACGATTAGCTCGTTGAAGTGAGCTTGGAATTTAGCCTGCCACTCACGGCACCTGGCAACGAGAAAGTCTCTTTGAGCGGTTGAAAACGCTGGATGCGCGCCATCGATGAGCGACTGGCATCCGTCCTGCAGTTCAACAAGCCGAACTTCAAACTCCTCAGCTGTTACTGTATCTCGATTGAACCATGCTTCAGCCCCATCGATCAACCAATCAACGTATTGGTTCGCATCCGCGATGGCTAAGCGTTCTTCTTCAAGTTGCCAGCCCCAGCCGTCGTTGATTGCTTCGGGTATCAACTTAGCTACCTGCTGGCTCTCCTGATCCGGCTCTTGGTTTCTCTGGTTTGCGATAACGGCGAAAAGCAAGCTCGCCGCGATGGCCACAAATCCGATCAACCACCTCAAGTTGATTTCGCGCGATTGTGTTGCCTCACGTTTGATACTCGCAATCGGAATGGATTCAAGAGCGTCGATTGTTTTCGTCGGCTTTCCGCCGTGGGTTGTGATCAATTTGCTCCAGTAAGCGCTACCGGATTCGAAAACTCTAAACTGCAGTGCCGAGAGTTCGTTTGGTGCACGCAGTAGAGAGCTCAACTCCTCTTTCGTCAAAGAAGCAAGGCCCTCTTTGCAGAGGACATGAAAACGTTCTTCTTCAAGCGAAGGTGTGCTCGTTGCGGAGGGCTCTTGGTGATCGAGGGGCAATGAATTTGCGCGGAGTACAACCAGTTCATCAACCCAGTCTTGAAAGTCAGGCGAAACGAGCCGTACTTCGAGCCATTCAATCTGCTCAGCTCGGGAATCGGGAATCTCTAGCGATATCATCTGAATATGTCCTTCGATGCGAGGCAAAGAGACAGTTTTGTTTTGGCTCGATGAAGTGTTTTTTCGCTCCGGTTCGCAGACGGCCAACCTTCGGCTGTAGCGATTTCGTGGTGTGACTGCCCCTCGCTCCTACGGTCGACAACGGAACGTTCGTCGACGCTTAGGTTTTGGAGGCATTCTCGAAGTGCAACTTGTCTCTTCACGCTTTGCTCGGCTTGTTCCATCGAGGTTGAGGGATCGGGCACGGAGGCTTTTTGTCGATCGCTCAATTCAAAGAACGCGATTCGTTGCGATTTCTTCCTCCGAAAATCATCTCGGACCAAGTTTTGAGCGATCGTGAAGATCCAAGCGTTTACGCCTGACGGATCCTGGAGTCTTCCGTGACGCGCTCTCAGGTAGCACTTTTGGAAAAGATCATCGGCATCGCTGTCGCACGACACTCTCGATCGAAGGAAGCCCCACAATCGGTCACGCTCTGTCTCGAACCAGCCGTCGACCACCGTTCCATCCGCAGAATCCGTCGTTTGGGTCGTAATCTTCATTGATTATCGTGAAAACAGCATCTGATAGAAGAGTGGAGAGCCGTGCGGAGACCGCCTGATATTAAGAGAGCTCACCGAAGTGTTTAAGCGATCCTGCGACCAGTTGGCGGCTGGGAAATCAACGCGTCCGAGAAAGTTCTGGGGAAGACTTCCCGAGTGGCTGCGTTCTTGATTTGTCTTTGGAAAACAAGTCACCTGATCGAACCACTTAACCGGGCCGAGGAAGCTCATGACGAGATTTTTGCGGACAATAATGCCTCATTCCCTATTGGCAGCTTTTTGCTGGCCTTGCTTGGCGATGGTTGCCCTACCTGTGATGGGCGCCGAACGCATGCCGGAATCGGATCACGATCCCGTGCTCTCACACCAAGAGCTTGCTGGTGCGGCCCAAGAAGTTCTTTCGACGTACTGTGGAAGTTGCCACCGCGATAGCGATGATGGAGGTATCGACTACATCGAAGAGTTGGCCAGTCTCGTGGATCGCAAGAAGGTTGTCCCTGGCAATCCGGGCCAGTCTCGAATTTGGCGGCGAATGGTCGATGACGCTGATCCCATGCCTCCCGAAGATGAGGAACCTCGACCAAGCGATCAGGACAAGGCCATCATCGAGAGTTGGATTGAGTCTCTTGGGCAAGCGGAGGCTAAGCTTCCCGCTACAACCCAGAAGCAACCTGAAGAGAAACTCGAAGAAGCGGATCAACGCGAATTGGTCAGTACCTCTGATGTGATCGCATCGGTTCATCGTTATCTCTCAAAGGTCGATGAGTCAGATCGCAGGTACCAACGATTCTTCGTCCTGAATCATCTGCACAACATGCCGAACGATTCCAGCGATGGCATTCGCGGTGTGAGTCGAAAGCAACTCAACCAAGTACGTGCGGCAGTCTCAAAGACGATCAACAGCTTGAGTTGGTCACCCGACATCGTTCTTCCTCGCCCGATCGATCAAGACAAGACCGTGATGGTCATCGATACAAGAGACCTTGGCTGGAATGAAAACCGCCGACAAGGAAACCCAGCGCTCTGGGATGTATTGCTACAGGAATATCCCTACGCCCTGATGCATCATCAGTATCCCGACATAGCCTCCAGTCAGATGCAGGCTAGCGAGATTTATCGCTGGACAAAGACTTCGTACCCGTGGATACGTGCCGATTGGTTTGTGGCGACTGCGACTCAGCCTCATCTATATCACGCCTTGTTGTACGATACGGTTTTCCCCGATGTGCGACATCGTAAACCACGATCGGTTAGTCATGCGGACGCGGTTGAAAGACTAGAGCAACCGATGAACGCAGACGACCTGTACGATGTCCTGCGGGTCAATCTTGATAGCAGTCTGCGTCGCGGGCGTGTGGCGCGTGCAGGCTTCACGCGAAGCGGGGTCAGCAGCCAACCAAGGTTGCTTGAACGTGTTTCAGCGTCTTACGGCTACCTCTGGGGAAGCTACGATTTCAAACGTGGAAATCCCACGATGAATCTCAATGCGAGGCCGCTCGGGCCAAAAGGTGCATTGAGCGAGCGTTTCGAATCGCAGGCGTTTCAACATGATGGTGGGGAGATCATCTTTGGCTTGCCCAATGGACTGCACGGGTATCTTTTGATCACCGAGACGGGTGATCGCATTCCACAGGGACCCGTCGATATCGTTGAAGATCGTGCCAAGACGCTTGGCAACGGTATC
>JBCCKZ010000773.1:0-3082 GCA_039027135.1 Planctomycetota bacterium | reverse complement strand
CTGCTAACGCGGATCACTGTCGAAACGTCTCCCAAAGAACACAAACATGTTGAATCAACCCCGCCGTCAATTCATCAAAACAGCTGCGGCTGCTGCGATTGCGACACCGGCGATCATGACGGCGAAACGCACTTTGGCTCAAGAAGTGATCGGTGATGGGGATCAGAAGTATCGGTGCATCCATGCTTTTCCTGAATTACCGGATCAGTACCGGTGGCAAACGACGCACAATGTGGCTGTTGATCCCAACAATCGTTTATATGTGATTCATGAAGGTCACATTGATAAACCCAGTCATCCGTGCATCTTCGTATTCGACGAAGAAGGAAAGTTCGTTCGGGCATTTGGCGAGATGTTTCAAGGTGGAGGCCACGGTCTCGACATTCGTGTCGAAGAGGGCACGCCCTACCTGTACGTGTCGGCTTATCAAAACGTGAAGACCATCGCGAAGATGACCTTGGATGGGCAGTTGATTTGGCAGAAATACGCACCGATGGAAACGGGTGTCTATGCCGAAGGCGAAGCCGCTTACCCACAAAAGACATGGGGTCGCGATCGTTACATGCCGACCAACTTTGGCTTCCTACCCGACGGTGGGTTTCTCGTAGCTGATGGTTATGGATCTTGGACGATTCATCGCTATGACAGCGACGGTAACTTTGTTGATTTTTTTGGAGGACCCGGTGAAGGGCAGGGCACTTTTAACCTGCCTCACGGAATCTGGGTCGATACGCGTGGGGATAAGGATCAGGTCGTGGTCGCCGATCGGGCACACAACACGTTGCAGGTCTTTGATCTGGAAGGCTCTTATCAAAAGACAGTGACGGGTTTTGGTCTACCCGCGAACATAGACACCTATCAGGATCTGATGGTTGTGCCCGAACTGGTTGCTCGCCTTTCATTGATTGATTCGAATCACAACACGATCTTGACGCTTGGTGATGACCGAGAGAGAGTCCTTAAGGACAAAGAAGAGAATAAGGGCTTTACGATTCGGACGGATGAGAAACAGTGGCAGCAGGGCAAGTTCGTGCATCCTCACGACGCGTGCTTCGATAACGAGGGTGCGATCTACGTTGCCGAATGGGTTAGCACCGGACGTGTTAGTAAACTGATTCCAGCTTGATGCCACGGAGTTTTGCATGCGACCGGTGGGGATGCGCCATGTGAGCCGAAGGAGGAGCGTGCGACTCCTCGGGTTCAAGCAGTATTCTCACGCACGATCCCAAAGGTCTTGGCAACGTACTCGCCGATTTGTCTGAAATCGAGCGCAGGTGATTGTGGGCTTTTCGTAGTTCGCCGTCTTGGAATGAGTTGGCTTTGATCCCTTTTCATGTCAGCCCCGGTGTATGTGGCCAGCCCCGGTGTATGTGGTCAGCCCCGGTACCCGAGGAGTCGCACGCTCCTCCTTCGGCTCATTTGATCATCAGAACATGCCTCCCTCTTTTCGATTGGCCGTGGAGGCAGGGTACTCCGGCAGGGTCATGGGATGAGCTTGAAGGTACTTGTCCAGGGCTGGAATAACCACTTGCTCGGTAGCTGCATTGTCCTCCTTGGTCGCCTGAGGGTCCATGCCAAAGCCCATGCCTCCACCACCGACGCCACCGTAAACTGTGTTTGGCGATGAAGAGTCATCGGCAACGAGGCTGGAGCGAATGATCTGCGAATCGACCGCCTGTCGTAGATAGGCGACCGCGAGATCGGCAATTCGAGGTAGGTGGGTTGCATTGCGAATGCCTTCTAGATGCTCGATCCAGTCTTTGTGGTGACGCAGTATGGACCGAATTCGCTGGCTCGCCGATTGGTTACCCAGGATTGGTCCTACTATGGCTGTAAATGGGCGACCTTGATCGTGGGACTTCTCCGGTGAAATCGTCATCGACCACAGCATGGCAAGGCACCAATAGTCCGCCGCCACCACCTGGTCTTGCTGGTTGAGTTCAGTCCAGGGATTGGTGATCGGTACGATGGTTGAACGATTGAATCCGAAGTTGACATAATGCGTTTCCCATCGAAGCAATGCAAACGGATCCGGCGTGTTGGATGCATCTGAGTTAGATTTGAGTTCCCAATCGTAGGCGGCCAAGAATCCTGGATTAACTTGAGTCGGCCATTTCTTAACTAGCGGTATGGTTTCGCTTCGAACGGTCGCGATCCAAGGCTCCCTGAGAAGCTCTTCCTCAACTTCTTGAATCTTCTCGATGCTTTGGCGATAGGCAAAAGAAGAGGTGTCGGTCGCGTTTGGGTCGAGCTTGACAAATAGGTTCTCGCATTCATCAACAAGCTGCGGTTGGATTGCAATGAAATCGAAAAGGCGTTCATGGATTGTCTTTGCATTCCGAGATTCGGTAGAAACATCCCAAGATGCTTGCCTTCCACGCCATTGTTCGATCGGTGTTATGATCGGTACGTCTTGATAGCCTGCCAATGCATCGTCTAGCGCGTTGAATAACAACTTGTCGGAGGCCTGGATGCCGTCGGCTGTGCGGTTGACAGCGAAGTCTGAGATCAGAAACCAAAGAGCAACAGCGTGCGACTTGGGTGTTCCTTTTCGAAGTTCATTCACCGCTGCATGAAGACGCAGTGGCCTGGGAATTTGTTGATAGATCAGCTGGGAATTTGCCATGAAGTCCTGACTGGGCGTTCCGTTATCTGTACTGACCCACCCTCCCAGTCGTCTCGCGGGGATCATCATCTGCTCAACCAGGTAGGTGTCACCCGGTTCAATGATGATGGAGACTGCCCTAAGCGAATTGACAATCGTGTCGACATCAAGTTCTCGCTTTAGTCGGGTCAGATGCTCTTCGATCGTCACATTCTGGTAGATCGCCTTAAGGCGTTCGGGATCGACTTGGTCATATGGCTCAGTCTTGGACTTTGTGTTCAAACGGGATGAAGGCTTTGGCAGGCTATCAAGCTCACGCTTGCCTCGTCTTTCGCCCATGCCCATCATCATCTCCATACCCATCGTCGCTCTTGATCGATCCTTTCTTGTTAACCTGGAACCAGGATACCGAGGCAAATTGGCGGGGTGCTTCTTGAGGTACTTGTCGAGAGCAGGAATGATCTTGGTTTCGGCAAT
>JBCCKZ010000772.1:0-3100 GCA_039027135.1 Planctomycetota bacterium | reverse complement strand
TCAGTCCCACTTCAACAAGGAGCGATACACGAGTTTGCAAAAAACAATAGCATCACCATCAACTCCATCCCACACTCCAAGAAATAGCTCGCCATCAGTGGTCAAGACGCGACAAAGTGAGCCCGCTATTGTTGAGTTTGGTTCGAAATCTTCTGAACGGCCGTCATTCCGAGCATGCGAAAACCGAGCAAAAATGATCTCATCCTGCTCAAGCTCTTTCGAATCTCCCTCACTCTCGAGAGTCCACTTGCCACTTTCGATTGAAACAAGTTTGCCAACCAATTGTTGCTTACTCTCCAAAACGATCTCTGACGAATCCTCACCATCCGAATCTTGATCCCTAGCAGTAAGAGGCATGATGGCAATCGAATCGAACGTTAAGTTACCTCGAACATTTTCAAACCAAATCCCGCGGTGGAAAACTCGATCTAGATTCGATTCTGATTTGTCAAAACTCGGCATCACGAATGAGTACGAATTGCTCTTTGTCGAGCTTGAAATCCGCACAGCAATTTCGCCGCTAGATCTTCTCAAATCAATCGTCAGGCTGAGGTTGGTTTCGTTGTCGGCAACCTTACCCAGTGAACCAACAAAAGCCTTTTCGTCTGTCTCGTGAAAAAGAATAAGCTGTCTATTCCACACGGTGATCCAGTAGGAATTCGCAACTGGTTTCGATGGCTCGTTTTCGTCTACACCAAAACCGATTTTGAAATTGGGCTCGTCCTGCCATCCGATCTCAAACTCAACACTAGCATCAGGGGGTATCCGGTTCGACAGATGCAAACTTGAACTGGTGACATCCGTCGACAATCGATTCCCCACCGACGTCCAGGACCCCAAATCTAGGTTCTGAAATGAGAGGCTTCCAAAGGAAGCTGGATTGGCGGACAGACGAGGTGATTTCTTAATGGTTAGCACCTCTCGTAGTCGAATCTTTAGCAACCCAGCCGCGAGGGACTTGACCAATAAGTTCTCACCATCGAATTCCACCACACTACCCAATATCCGTTGACCTTTGCGCAACGTGACTAGATGAACATCTTCATTCTTCTGGAGACTCTTGGATTGTGTGAGCTTGAATAGTGGCCCCTTCATCATCAGGGGATCAATGAAAAATGCACTCTCAGCTGCATCACTCCTTCCCAGACCTCCTCCATCTCCATTCCCCAAACCCATAGTGCGTTGTCCATCGTTCTGCTGAATCAGGCGTAGATGGTTCTTTTCTGGAGTCTTCTCGGTTTGCGATCGGTCGAATATTAGGCTCTTGACATTCGAAGGATCAATGAGAAACGGTCTCTGAAACCCGTCGCTCTTCCAGAGAAATCTGCTGTCGGAATCTTGACTCGATTCAAGCAGCTGCCCGCGCACGCGATCATTATTGGTAAGCCGAAGCCAACCGATTGATGAGTTCGTTTCTGAAAAGCAAGATTGAGGCAAGCCAAACACTGCCACAGCGGTTAGCATCGAAAGAACAAAGTGCTTCAGCATCGGCCTATCGTTCGTAAATCGGCAGAAATCGAAAATTCAACGCCATCGCTAGCAGCGAGAGCGACGTCTCGACGCTCGGTCCGTATTGTCCGGAAAAGCTACCATCTTCGTTCTGCGAGGCTTTTAGCTCTCGAACAAGACTCTCATTCCATTTCTCCCAGGCTTCCACGTCTCCCTGAAACAAGGCTTGGGCCCGATAGTAGTCTCCATATCTTTTGTACGCACCGGAGGATTGCTGCAAACGATCTGAGAGAGACGTCAATGTAGCCTGGAACTCTGGCATGTCTTTTCGTCTAGAGACGGCATAGACCAAACAAGCAATCGACGTACGTGGAACGGACTCGCCAAATCCGCCAACACCCGAGTAAGCCACTTGGCCGGATGAACTCGTCATCGACTTGAAGTAAGCAACCCCTCGATCGATGGCCTCATCTGGCACTTCGATACCCGCATTGCGTGCCGCCAACAGGCCCACCATCACCGCTCCACTAACCGACGTGTCAGCATCAGTCGCGTCAGGCCCGTACCGCCAACCGCCAAACCGATTCTTTTTCTGTGATGTGACGGCACCACGAACGGCGAGTTCAAGCGCTTGACCAACTCCTCGATGCCCCGAATTCCCTCCCGGCCACAAATTGGATTCGTCGACTGCACCGTAGGCTTCAGCGAGCGCGAGCATCCCAAAACCATGGTTGTACATGCTGGTATGACCACCCACCCCGCCAAGAATCCCAGTGTTTGCATCCTGGCTCTTGATGATCGAGCGAAGCCCTCGACGAATATTCCCGCTATAGATACCGAAGTTGGGATCTTCGCCCGAAGCCAAGAATGTCATTAAAGCCATTCCGGTCACGCCCGAACCGTTGTAGGAACTCTGTTTTCCAAGCGTGCCGTTCTCCTGTTGACTTGCGGCGAGGTATTTGAGCCCCTTGAAATAGATTTCTCGCACATCTCGAGGAACTGGCTCACCTATATTCGAAGCGGGGAACTGCCCGTACAGGAAGGACGAACAAAGAGAAAATACCGACGTCAGAAGTAGATCCCGCCAAACGCTTAAAGGAGGGACTCCCGAAGCAAACACCGTGATCATGGGTATTGCGTCCATCTTCCGTCCATTCTTTCGCCTGGGCCAGCAAGGGCATTCACTACTCTTCGTCTCCATCGAGAATCCCTCGATCAATCAACATATTTCGCATGCGTTTTCCAGCCTCAAGCCTTTGCTTCATCGCGTTCAGCTGAACGGGATCAAGAATTTTTTCCAGGTCCTCTGGTGACACTTGCGAGCACCGATACTGACAAAGCCAAAATAAATCACGCCCTTTTGCATCCTCTACTCCCGCAACCTGCTGGAAGAACAATTTGAACAGCTCATCTCTTTGATCACCCATCAAGGGAATCGCACGACCTATCTGTGCGATGTGAAGCTTTACACTCGTTTCCACTTTTCGCTTGTTCTTTTGATCCTCAAGCTCGCTCAACTCCATTAATTGCTCTTCTGTCAGCAAACCGCGATAGGTCTTGGCGAAAAGCGAATCCCCCCCTAGTAGTCCGGCGTGCAAACGTGAACGAATGGGTTGAGCGATCTGCCAAATCTGATTGACTTGGTTGTTTT
>JBCCKZ010000771.1:0-3106 GCA_039027135.1 Planctomycetota bacterium | reverse complement strand
GGTGACTTCTCTCCGCTCACCAAGGTCAAGGAACGGCGTAAGTATGAAATCGAGCTAGAACTTTCGCGATATGGACTACTCGTGCCTTAGAGCGTCGATGGGATTCATTTTGGCAGCTCGCATCGCGGGATAAAGACCGCTGATCAGGCCCACGGCGACCGCAATCGCAACTGCAAGCGGAATCGTCCAGAGCACGATGGAAGGCTCCGCTTCACGTATCGATTGAGGTAGCGCCGCAAACTTGTCAGGAACACTTTGCCGGACCGTCCATATCAATCCTCGGTACATCGGCAAAGAAAGTAATCCGATGACAATTCCAAGTAATGCACCAGAGAAACTAAGGACCGTGGTTTCGGCTAGGAACTGCTTGACGATGTCAGCTCGCTTCGCGCCGAGTGCACGGCGGATCCCGATCTCTCGTGTTCGCTCGGTCACTGATGCAAGCATGATGTTCATGATCCCAATTCCTCCGACTACGAGTGAAATGCAAGCGATCAAGATTCCAATGCCCAGGAACATCAACTTCATGTTGCGGGCCTGCTCAAGCAATTCAAGAGGAACAACCACGGCGACATCACCCATCTCGGAGTGCGTGCGATCGAGCAGGTTCTCGATCAGCTTCGCACTCGAGCGAACGGAATCCACCGAGTTGGCCTGCAGTGTGATTTGATTCAGCTCCATGATCTCCATCTCGAACTGACCGCTCCGCCGCGTGACAATCGTGTCTCCGATTCGGCTTTGCAACGTCTTGATCGGGATGTAGACGTCGAGGGAGTAATCTTGTGAATCAAGTGATCCGCCAATGGCGGCCGATGGATTACGGTGCTCAAGAACGCCGACAACGCGGTATTTGTCTTGGTGATCGGGAATCGTAATGCGTTTTCCTAGGGGCTCCTCGAAGGGGAACAACTCATCGGCCACACCTGATGAAATCACGCAAACCGTGTCGCTCCTCAAACCATCGGCATCAGAGATGAATCGTCCTCCACCCTTGCGAATCATTAAGTGGTTCACGTCGGAGTACTGCGCCGTGCAGCCGACCAAACGCCCATCGATCAACCGATCGCGGTAGGTGAATTGCCGCCGGATTTCGCGAATCGGAACGGCTGCATCAATAGTTGGAACATTCGCGAGGATCTTACCGAGGTCACTGCGAAGTAAGCCGTACTGGCTGGCTCTCGTCCCCGCCAACTTTTCATCTGGCGGTTTCTGGGAGCGAACGATGATTGTTGTTGAGCCCAACGAAGCGATCTGCTTCTGAACTTGCTCTGATGCACCCTGGCTGATCGCGGTAAGAACAATCACCGCCCACACACCGATCATAATGCCAAGCATCGTCAGACCCGTCCGCAATGGGTGGAGGGCAAGGGTCTTGACGCCAAGTTTCCAGGTTCGTAGCCAAAGCATGATTATATCATCCCTTTCATGCGTTGCCCTGCTTAGCCAGCAGCATTTTCACGTTGGCGGCTTGCTCTTCTCTAGCACGTTCACGACGTTCCTCGTCGACGGTTTCATCCGTGTGCAGCGAGCCATCCTTGAGGCGAATGATTCGCTTGGCACGTTCGGCTACGTCATCTTCGTGCGTGACCATGATGATGGTTCTGCCTTCGGCATTCAGCTCATCAAAGATGGCTAGGATCTCATCGGTTGTGACCGAATCCAGATTACCCGTTGCTTCATCAGCCAGAATGAAATAGGGGTCGTTGATGAGGCTGCGTGCGATCGCGACGCGTTGTTGCTGACCACCGGAAAGCTGCGTGGGGCGGTGATCCAGCCGCTCGCCCAAGCCAACTTTGGTGGCTAGGTCAATCGCGCGTTGTTGTTCTTCGGCGCCGAGTCGACCTTGATAATACAGCGGCACCTGGATGTTCTCGACGACGGAGAGTTGCTGAATGAGGTTGTAAGACTGGAAGACAAATCCGATTCGCCGTGAGCGGATTTCGGCAAGCTCATCGTCGGTCATCGTTGCGATATCGTCGTCACCTAATCGCAGTGAGCCCGCAGTGGGTTTGTCTAGGCAACCAAGTAGGTTAAGCAGCGTGCTCTTTCCGCTCCCTGATGGCCCCATGATCGCGACGTAGTCTCCTTCGGGAACATCAAACGAAACACCACGCAGAGCACGTACGGTTTCACTTTTGAGGACATACTCCTTTTTGAGATTCTCTATCGAGGTTGCCAGACGCCTTGGCAAAGTCGAGTTGTCGGCGAAAGGGTCCACGGCAGCAGCAGGACTGTAGGCCAAGCTCACGAAGATGCCTTTGCCTTTGCACTTATGGAAGCACCGGAGGAAGATGAAACTTGATCGCCCTTACCTTGCCAATTGCCTCCGCCGCCCTTGCCTTTCCAATCACCGCCTCCACGACGTTCGGCACCGCCCGGGCCGCGGCCTTTGTCTCCGCCACGTGGTCCGCCGCTCCAATTGCCTCTTGAGGGGCCGTCCCGATTTGGGCCTCCCGGTGGTCCTCGTCGATCAGATACCTGTCTGGTTGCAGCCGCATCTTTCTGAAATCGCTTTGCCAGGCTTCGCATTTCTGCCGATGCGTCCGCCTCATCAAGTTCTGGCAAATCCATCAAAGACAAGTGATCGCGAAGATTCAAAACAATTAGGTCCTTTGCGGCGATCCCTTCACCGCCGATACAAGCCATCGTGTCGTTGGTGGCATTAAGGTCAACCTTGATCGTGTCAAACTGATTTTCACCACGCTGGACAAGGCTGAAGAGCTCACCGCCGTGTTCGTAAAGACCTTCGACAGGTATCTGCAACGCATCCTCGAGTTGCTCCACAAAAATCTGGGCTTCGGCCGTCATGCCCGTGCGAATCATGGGCGGAGGATCAAGTATCTCGATAAACGTGGCGTATTCCTTAATCGATGAGCTGTACCAGGAGCCTGGCTCGGCGTACCGATTGACTTTCCGTACTCTTCCTTTCAATTCGAGCCCAGGAATGGCGTCCACACGAATTTTGACGGGCATGTCCGGCTCGATCAGAGTCACTCGTGACTCATTGACGTCGCACTTGATCTGCATTTTTTCAGGGTTGGGCAAGCGAATGATCTCTTGGCGTTCCCTCAAAACGGCACCTGCCTCGACGACAAACTCGGCGGAT
>JBCCKZ010000770.1:0-3120 GCA_039027135.1 Planctomycetota bacterium | reverse complement strand
GTGAGATTGGACCAAGGCAAGCGATGGTTGCCAAAGGACGAAGGTGTGCCGAATGCCCAGCGTAAAAACCATGTTGTGGGCCACCGGAACTACGGAAGACGTGGAATATGGGCACGCAGCAAGTCGCATTGAGCGTTAGATTCAACGGTCATTGCAGAATCGTAGACCGAGTCATAGTTATCGTCATCAGCGCTGTCCGCCGCGGCGCATGCCACAGCCTGAAGTGCACAGGAAACGGACGACCAGACCTTCGATGCAGTTGGCGGGTGCGAAGATGCGGCATCAATGACAGCCGAGCCCGCGAAATCCCGGGCCGTCGGTTGGATCACGTTTGGTATAAGGAGTGATGCAGCCGAACCAACGACAGCATCGAGGGATTCAGAAGTCGTATTGCCGTTCGCAAAGTCACGAGAAGCGGCAAGTGCAGCGGCAAATTCGGGTTCCGGCAGATGCGCCAACACGCGAGCAGCGCAGTCAGCAGCAAACAATCGAAGCTCGACCACAACGGACGCGTGATCCAGTGATTTGAGCATAGCCTCAATGTCGTTTGACGTTGCCCAATCAATCACTCGGTGGCCCACAACGGAAGGTTTTTACGACACCGCCTCAAGCGAAGCAGTGCAGCAGGAATAACGAAGAGCTAATGATAACCCAGCTAGGCATGAATCACGAAAGAAGGTGTGCCCGAAGGGCCTCTGCGTAAAAGCCGTGTTGTGGGACGCGGGCAACTACAAACGCGTTTTCAATTGGATGGAATGTGCAAGCAGGCCGCGCAATTGGGTGTCATTCGTCATCATTGTCTACCATTGGGTACAGCACTTCAATTCCGATGGGGCGCCCATTGTGATCGAAGTCCAAGTTGAGCGCTGGACCGAGGTAGTCATCCCCAAGAAGTTGGTGAATCGCCACGGTCTTGCCAACGCAGCCAGCCGGGTATTCGCGCGGATAGTCGGCCAGTTCAAAGTACGCAGTATCGCGACAGTTGTCGTATACGCGAACACGAAAGTGATCTGGTTGCGGCGTTAGAGTCTGCTCGTCTTCTGGCATCGGCTAGCGTCCCACAACGGGGTTATGGACGACAGGTTGTCGTCCATGTTTTGTTTTGGAAGTTGAAAGATACCTAGCTTACCAGGATCCTGGGATTCGAGTTCGGCTGTTGCCTCGAAACTTCCTTGGAGGCTGAACGTAGCCGCCGAATACCTCGGCAGTCCTGTGGTATTGCCTCATGATCGCGTCGCCTGCGCGCCGTTTCAGCGGAGCAGCTGATGTTGGTGGTTTTTCAAAGCATTGTTTGGCGATGTTCGCTGCCCAATGAAGCAAGCAACTATCGAGGTTTGCCGGGGCCAGCTCGCCCAAGCTCTTGCGAAAGCTTCGCGGCCACCATCGTCTGCAATCGATGAAAGAACTCTGGCGACTCAAGCCGTTCACGCTGCGCCACCGGTAATTGCCCAAGCGGCTCAGACCATTGCTCTTCCGCGGGTAAGTTCAAACACACCCATCCAGGCCTCGGAACCGTTGCCGTCATCCCCGGCAATGAGACGTAATCGTCCCCCCTCCGAATCGCTAGCTCCACTCGATATCGCCCAGGCTTTGCCTGATCAGCCTTCACATCCAAACGCATCCGACCCACCGATGGCGAACCAGTATCGCTTGAAACCCGCTCTCGAATCGAAGCTGCCGCGCCGGATGTCCTTCGCAACTGATCCAGGGGACTATCGACCGTTGACGAGGAAGCCCTCGCGACCTTCGTATACAACGAAGTCGTTTCAAGATTGGTATGCCCCAATAGTTTCTGGATGAAACGAATGTCGGTCCCGGACTCAATCAGATGCGTCGCGAAGCTGTGCCGGAAACTGTGAGGCGTCGCTTTCTTTGAAATGCCCGCCAAGCCTCTCGCTCGAACCACCACCCGCTCAATCGTTCGTGTTGATAAGTGTTTGTCAGAACGTTGACCTTCGGAGGGGAAGAGATACCCCTCACCACGAGTGTGCTTCCACAACGCTCGCATCAGCGGCCGGAGCTCATCGGCCAGCATCACATATCGATCTTTTTGCCCCTTACCCTGGCGAACCCGAATCTGCTTTCGCTCAAAGTCAAAGTCCGACAACCTCAAACATGCCACTTCAGAGACCCGTAGACCTGTCGAATAGAGAACACTCAGCAACAGCTTGTCTCGGAACGACCGTGCCGCCTCGATCATCCGCTGGACCTCGGATTTCGACAGCACCACCGGTAAACGAGTCGACTTCCGCGGTGAAACCAAACCCACAGTGCAACGCAATAAACAGAATTTGTCCAAGCCCGTTCGCAAAGCCGAGAGCGTCACGCTGACGTGCGAAGATGAAGCACCACCATCAACCAACAGCTCAAGGTAGGACCGAATATCCTCCTGGGTTATCTCATCCAGCCGGCCACGATACCAACGCAGGAACCCCACCAAGGCTGATCGGTAGTTGGTGACCGACTTGGTCGAGTAGTATCGAATCCGCATCTCACGAACCAAAGCTTTGACGACCGCAACGACCGGCGGCTGGTTCGATAGGTCAATCACAGCCTGCTCGGCCTTGAACTCCGTCTCGATCGCTTCGCGTGGAGCCGCACGACCGCGAGCGTCTCGCCAAGGATTGCCATCACTATAAAAACGCGGGGCCCAAGGGCTCAATTTGCCAACCAGGGCACTGCTCATCAGAGAGTATCACGACATGAACATCCGAACACATCAGTCTCAAGCCTAACGAAAGTCGGTGCATCAGGCGAGCACTTTATTCGCGATGATCGAGTAAAATAAAATTGCTAGCAAACCATGTTGATGCTCTTGGGCAGCTCTTTCTTAGTCAATCCTGAACTGAGGTGACCTCGAATGCCCGACTCTTAAGATTGTCGAGCGGAAACGAACGCACGTGTCGGAAGTTTGCGACAACCGCGGGGGTTAACGCAAGGGTCAGTGAGAAATGGAGATGGAAGTGTCCTTGGCGGCTCTTGCGACTTCGCGTTGAAGACAAACTTAAGTTGGTTGGCAAAGTGTTCAGGGCTCAGCCCTCTCCGGCCGTTCAAACGTCCGACTCTCCCAGAGGGAGAGTGGGGCTGCACAAGTCATTTAGCGTGATTTGCTGGTTCTTG
>JBCCKZ010000769.1:0-3123 GCA_039027135.1 Planctomycetota bacterium | reverse complement strand
TAT
The DNA here is from genome assembly GCA_039027135.1 of Planctomycetota bacterium. Classification (GTDB taxonomy): domain Bacteria; phylum Planctomycetota; class Planctomycetia; order Pirellulales; family Pirellulaceae; genus Rubripirellula. The sequence continues at coordinate 3,120 of JBCCKZ010000769.1, read as the reverse complement.
CAGCGTTGGGTGGCACCGTTCATTTTCTCTTCGGCGAAAAAGTAACACCAGAATCCTCCAATGAAGCGGTTGAATCGACGACGGTGATTGCATCCTCAACATCGAACGAAGTGCTGCCACAATTTAAAGGCCGCGTCCCACTCACGACGCGGTGCAGACCCGAGCTCGCCTCTGCACTTAAGAGAGCGTCTCTACAACGACAGCTTGACGATATCGAACCCAATCGCATGCAAGACATCCTGGAATCGGCTCTCGAGGATTGGCTTCGCAAGAATGGCTACGCCCAGTGACTCACACGGAATCTGCACTGCTAACTCCGATTGGCCAGTCTTAAACAAAGCAGGCCTTCACGGCAAAGGATCCGACTACACAACCATACGGGTCCGTCCTTTGTTGAATACGCTGCTGAGTATGATAAGCACCATCGCGGAAAGTATAACTGGGCAGGCAATTCTTACAGCCTTGACGTAAATCGGGACGCTGTCAATCCTTGTGATCGGTAAAACGTAGCCTGTATCAAGTGTCGATTCCTGGATCAACAGGTAGCTTCCAATGGGCGGCAATTCGGATTCGGAAAGGGAAAGGGAGTACTTCAATTCGATAGTTCGATGGTTACCCCATCGGCAAACGGTCACGATCCAATTACTACTCTCGAACTCGCTCAACATTGTTTCGTAGTCACCTCTACGCAGATCAATAACTCTCCAGATACCACCTGGCAACGAACTAGGGTCCGGCATTCCAACGGCAATGCACAAGGCACACCATGTCACAAACATGAGCAGCTTTCGGATGGTGAATCGCAACCGGATATACCTCTGGATTTGAAAATCAGCCCGGAACACAGATGGTCGTTCCGATGAACACATTTGAATCGACGATCGGCCTACCAACCCCTCTTGAATAACACTCGTCTGGACACCTTCCACATCAGACTCGAGATCTTTGGTGCAGTAATATGCTGCAATCTCTGCTTTGAGATTACCTATACAGCTTGAGTGGTCCAAATCCCCATCGATAAACGTATGGTGCCACCAATCATCCATATTGTGACGTACGGCAACATTTCAGCGAGAATTGGCCTCTGCATAGGACGATGGTTCGTGCCAAGATTCTAGGGACGACGGTGTCGCGCTGAGATACGCGTTGTCATCAAATCTTTAACCGACGTTCCAGTGGTTCTTGAACCACTCGACACGGTCGGCTCTTTTCGGGCTGTGCTTGCTACTTGGATTGAACTTCTGATTCGCCAAGAACAAGACGAGAGACTTAAACGGAACCTCGGCATGCTGAGTCACAACATCCACCGTCTCGCTGTCGATGTTCCAATCGTAGAGTAGTTTGTTGTCTCGTTCGAACCACGCGTCGAGATAGTCAGCGTCCGTAGTACTGACAACCACAAAGTCGCAATTCTTCTTACAAAGGAACGCGAGCAATTTGGCCGCCAAGGCACGAGTCTTTAGCAAATCGCCATCACACGAAGCTGAGGCGATGTTCCAAATGCTAACGAAACCGTCATCGTCGAGATCTCCGGGCAAGGCCTGGATTTCGATTGAATCGGCAAAATCTAATGATGTCATCCCATTTCCAAATAAACGTTCATTGAATGTGAAGGACGTGATCCAAGAGTCCGTCACGTTATCAAAGAAGAGCTCTCTGGCGTCGAAACGCCTGTTTGCCAAGCCCAGCTGTTGAAATTGACGAACGGTAGCGTACGGGCAGACCGATTGTTTACGCAATCCGTCGTTTGGCGCGCCACCCCAAGAAGTGATGCGTTCTGGAGGATGCAAGGCTATAACGACTCAATCAACTTGGTTTCTTCTTGGTGCGTTAAGGTCTGACTTCGATTAACTGATTGGCTTCGGAGAAGAGAACGCCGGGTCACTTCTCGATCTGATTGGAATCAGCAAAGAAAGTGATTTTCGCAAACGGCTCGTTAGACCTTTCACAATCGCATTTCTAGCCGCTGGCGTCGGGATCTTCGCCGCTTAATTCATCACTGTGATCTGAATTGACTGGTCAATCAATCGACGCCATCAGGTTTGCTACGTCTCGTTGAGTTAACTTGCCATCCTCTCGTGGGGCTGTCGCTACCAATCATCACAATCCACCAACTCCAAGAATCTTCGAGATCGGTTGGCGGAAAAAGCGGACGGTTTTTTGACAGCGATCTAGTGCGACCTATTCATCAACATGAACCCCTACTCTGCCCCTATTGAAGTCAGCGAGCCGAGCCAAAATCCGGCATCACCCAAACGTGGAAATTGGATGATTTGGCTCTTTGCCGGGTTTGTTCTGATTCTCGTTTGGCCTCCGTTGATTAAATCAGCGACGCATAGTGGCCTGGTTTCGCCGGAGTTGTTTGCCGCTATCGCTTTGTTCAGTGGAGTCGGCTGCCTAATCCGAGCGTTGGAAACGAGTCGAATTTCCCCACCTTCATAGCGACCTGATCACGAAAAACGCTCTCGCGGGTCGTTCGATGCGTGTCCGTAATGCTCGGACTGTCCCTTCTCTTTTTGCCAAGCAAGATACTCATAGATCGCTTGTGCAGTGCCTATCACAAGCGTAAAGACGACAATCCCCCACGCAACCGTCGAGCCCATGTTCCGAGCGTAGACAAACCAAACGGGTAGGGCCGCCATGAGTGACGTCCATTCTTAATCCCTTCCGAATCGACTCACCATTCGCGCCACTGGTCGACATAGTCGTTTTCCGGATCAAGACCCACCAGATCACCCATGCGGTAAATCAGATCGCAGAGGATTTCCCTTTCGTCGGTATCAATTCCATTTTCAACCGATTCATCGTCTTCCAGCGCATTAAGGGAAATGACGCATTTCTTGACGCATTGAAGCTTTTTCGACTTACTCGCGTTTGCCGGCAACTTCAGGAAAGCAATTCGAAGCTTGTCCAATTCCCTTTCTAGCAATGGCTTTAGGTCGTCGTAGCAGTATTCCAACTCAGTTGCAAACTTGATCCGCCTCAACTGATCAATCGGGCTCAAGGTTGGCGGAGCCAGCTTATCTTGCATCGCCAACAATCGGTTTTCCGTGTTGGGAATTTCGTCGACGCTGTCCATCTTCTTCAATGCAATATCAAGCATTTTGAGGTTGGAATCCC
>JBCCKZ010000768.1:0-3127 GCA_039027135.1 Planctomycetota bacterium | reverse complement strand
GGGTCTGATGCCAAATGTTCGCGATCGTGCGGCGAATGGCCAAACGCATTGGGAACGTTCTGCCTCACTAGATAGAAAGATGGGGCAAGGCGGGTACTACGAAAGAATCAATCGAGAGTAAACTGGATATCGATGTGATTATGAACTAGTTTCCTGTTTGGAGTCGTCTATCCATGGCACCCACACGTTTCGTCTTATTGGGCGGCTTTTTAGGCGCTGGCAAAACGACTTTGATTTCGCAAATTGCCAAGCGGTATATAGCTGCGGGTAAACGCGTTGCCATCGTGACGAATGATCAAGCTGATGATTTGGTGGATACGCATAATTTGCGATCCGCTGGATTCGAAGTCGGCGAAGTCGCCGGGGCCTGTTTTTGCTGCAGCTTTGATGAGTTGGTCGAAACGACCGAGAGTCTTTCCGAGTCTGCCGCTCCCGACATCATCTTGGCTGAACCCGTAGGCTCCTGCACCGATTTAGTTGCGACGATCATCCGTCCACTACAAAAGCTCTATCCGGATCGCTTTGAGCTCGCTCCATTTGGTGTGCTCCTCAAACCGTCTCATGGAAAACGAATCCTTTGTGGCGACGGTCGGGGTCGGGGATTCTCGAAGGACGCGGAATATATCTTTTTCAAACAGTTGGAAGAGGCTGACTACCTCATCATTGGACGTGGAGACCAGCTCAGCGAGAGCGAAGTGGCGGAACTGAAAGCAAAACTGGGCGAGTTAGCGCCGGGAGTTCCCGTGATCGTGGCCAGTCCAAAGACAGGAGCAGGAATTGATGATGTGATTGGTCACATCGAGTCGCCCATGGAAGCAGGTCGTCGCATCCTTGAGATCGACTATGACACCTATGCGGTCGGAGAGGCTGAAATGGGATGGGTGAACCTCATCGCCACGATCGGTGTCAGTGATGAATCAACTGAAGCCGTTGATTTGATGTCGCTCGTTGAAGATCTGCTATTAGGCATTTCTTCGGCGCTAGATGATGATCCCGAAGCTTCGATCGCCCATCTGAAAACCAGTGTGCAGCCCCTTGCTCCGACTCGATCTTCCGCGACGCTTCCGCCCGGTGAATCTTCATCGCACGCCATTGCGTCGATCGTTGCGACAGGCAACCCGATTGACTGGTCGCGGCAACCGTCGCCGTCAGATTCTGTAAGTACTCCCCTGCGTTGTGTGATCAACGCGCGTGTGGCAGTCGATCCCGAAGTTTTGCAAACGATTTGTGAAAAGGTTCTTCACAAAGTGACTTCATCGCGAGGGTTCTTTGTTGAAATCGAACAATCTCGTCAACTTCGCCCCGGTCGGCCCACTCCCACCCATCGATACGCTGAAGTCTAATTCTTTCATGGCCACCGATTTACAAAACGAAACTAGCAAAACGAGTCTTCACGGAACTGCCCTTCGAGATGATCCTCGTGTCAGCGAGGCAAAAAGGCTCTTAAGAGAAGCGGTTGCCGACCATGGAGCGAGTCTTGATCGAGTCAATCCTCCGGACGAGTCATTTGCTGAAGAGTATCAGGCGATGCTCGATCGCTTTGCGACGGTGAGAGGTGGCCCAACGTTCTGGCCTTATCTCTCAGCAGGTGTTGGTAATGGACCTTATGTCGAGCTTGCCGATGGAAGCGTTAAGTTGGATTTCATTGGTGGAATCGGTGTCCATGGAGCGGGACACAATCATCCTTCGATGATCGATGCGGCGGTGGATGCTGCAATCGATGACACGGTCATGCAGGGGAACCTACAACAGAACCCGCCAAGCCTCTGGATGAATGAGAAGTTGATTCAAATGGCTTGCCAGGATGGGGCCGCCATCGAGCATTGCCTGTTGTCGACCAGTGGTGCGATGGCCAATGAGAATGCATTGAAGATTGCAATGCATCATCAGTCGATCAAGCACAGCGGTGCCTGCGACCGCGTGATCGCATTTGATAATGCTTTCGCTGGTAGGACGCTCGCGCTCGCCGCATTAACCGATCGTCCCAAGTACCGAATGGGCTTACCACTAACGATTAATGTGGATTATCTGCCATTCTTGGATCCTGACCAAACCAATCGAAGCACACGTTGGGCAGTTGACGAATTAAAACGATTGCTCGGGCGTCACCCCGGAAAATATGCGGCGTTCTGGGCTGAACCAATCATCGGAGAAGGTGGCTACTATCCGGGGAGTCATGAGTTCTTTGGCAAGCTCTGTGAGATCCTACGCCAGCACGATGTGCCAATCATCTTCGATGAAGTTCAGTCTTTCGGTCGGACATCGAAGCCCTTTGCGTTTCAGCACTATGGACTCGATCAATACGCTGACATCGTAACGGTTGGCAAGATCACTCAGGTCTGTGCAACGCTCTATTCAGCCGAGTTCAATCCTACAGGGCCGATCCTTTCGCAAACATTTACCGGCTCATCTTCGATGATCTCTTGTGGTGCGAAGATACTCGAATTGATGGATGAGCGTGGTTGCTTTGGCGAGGATGGTTCCAACATGCAGCTTCATCATTACTTCGCCAAGCGCTTGGCGGATCTGGCTGATCGCTATCCCGGGAAGCTGGGTGGCCCCTTTGGTGAGGGAATGATGATTGCCTTTACGCCAGGTGACGGAAGCTTGGAAACGGCCAAGGCTTGGATGGATAGGATGTACAACGACGGTTTGCTCGGGTTTGTGTGTGGTGCTGATCCTGTCCGAATGCGATTCTTGCCTCCGCCGGTGATCACGACGACCGATCACATTGACGAAGCCATCAGGTTGCTTGAGGGCGTCATTCATCGAGTGTGATTTGGGATGCGGACGAGAAGCCTGCGTAAGGCACCATCCCTGAAATCTTCGAGGCAAGGTTGCCGACGGCTCCCAAACCAAGTGTTTGTTTTGGTTGCGAAACTGCTCAAACTTCTCTTGTCTCATCCAGCCGTTGAAACGTCCGACGTCCTCGTACGGAGATTCGTTCGAGAAACTAGTATTCCGAAGTTCTCGGTGACAACGGGTTTGGGCCACGGTTTGCGTAGGGTTGTATCCGAAACCGTTTCTGCCAATCTGGCATTTCGGATCCTTTTATTTCTTAACAGTTAATTCGTCGTAACACACTGTGTCAAAAGACCTTTACGAAGTTCTGGGCGTTGAACGTTCG
>JBCCKZ010000767.1:0-3133 GCA_039027135.1 Planctomycetota bacterium | reverse complement strand
TTTTCGAGATTTGTTGGGGGCGAAAGTTGTTGCCGATTCACGTTGTGTGAAGATTTCGCCCCAATGAGGGGATCAACTCACTTCAACAATCAATTGCGATAGTCAGTAATTTGCAGGACGGAAACCGATTGCATGCCTGCTGCAAACCGAAGCCGGGCTTGTAGGAGTTTTCTTGCGAAGAGAGCGTGATTGGGCAAACAGGGCTGTGGATAAGCTGTTGCGATGTGGTCTGAAAACTTTTTCCACTGCTTCGTTGCACCCCAGCTGACGCGATGACAGTGGAATCACGACACCACTTAAGGGGGCTGGTGTTTTGCTGGTGTTCGTGCCACCATAATGCACCATATTGTGCAAGAATTAGGCGTCGAGATTCAAGTAAAGTAATGGAAGCAGGGCGATAAGCACTGTCGATGCAACCTACGGAACCGAAGGTTACAGGTTCGAATCCTGTGGGGTGTACTCAAAAGCCAGGTCGGAGCGATGTTCCGATCTGGCTTTTTTTCGGACCTTTGGCAAATGCTTCAGCAGCGCGGCTGCTGGAAATCCTAAGGGTTAAATCGGTAAAGGGCTTGGTCGGTGCGAATCACCAAGGCGTCGTTGACTACCGCGGGGCTGGCCATGATTTTTTCGCCGAGCTCATTAAGGGCGACAAGTTGATACTGGTCGCTTGCCCGCACCACTCTGACTTGGCCGTCGTGATTTGCGAAATACAGATTTTCGCCCGCAAGCAGTGGTGACGCCGAATGAGCGCCGCCGAGACGTTGCTTCCAAAGCTGTTGACCATCTTCGCAATCGAAGCAGGTTGCTACGCCGCTATCTTCAACAACATAGATACGGCCATTCGAGAGAATCGGAGAAGGTTTCGCGGGAATGCCACGTTTGACGATCCAGTCAACATGCGTATCGGTCACTTCCCCCTCGCCAGTGACTTGAACGGCCCATAATTCAGGTTTGCCGAAGCCCGTCGAAAAGTAAACGATGTCGTCATTGAAAACTGGGCGAGGGACGATCGAGAATCCTTTCCCATGATGAACTCTCCATAGCTCATGGCCGGTCTGAGGGTCGTAAGCGATCATGTAGTGGGAAGCCAAGCAGATTAGTTGCTCTCGCCCCAAGCTGTCTGTTATTGAAATGGGTGTACAAAAAGCTTTCTTCAAGTCGCCTTTGGGCGCATCCATCGGAGGACGATCCGTTTTCCATACGGTCTCTCCTGATATCTTGTCTAGCGCGACGACATAACGCTGTTCAGTTCCATCTTGGATCAATACCAACATGTCATCGTGGATGAAGGGGGAGCTGCCAGGGCCGACTGAATGAGAGAGTGGAAAACGTCGCTTCCAAATTCGCTTTCCGCTCTTTCGATCAATGCAGAAGGTGCCATAGGTACCGAAATGACAGTAAAGTCGTTCACCATCGATAACGGGCGTCGGCGACGCGTAGCTGTTGACCGTGTGAATGGCATCTGGACTGTCGATCGCAACGAGCTCTTGGTCGAAGACCACGTTCCCGCTGTCCATTTCAATGGCCATCCAACGCAATTCGATTTGCTTGGCCAGCTGCGTTTGCTTGTACTTCTTGCGCTCGACGCCAGCCTTAGCGAGAAGCTCTTCTCGCTCATCTTCGCTTGGCATCACTTCGATCGCCGTCGTCAAATAAATCAGGCCGTCAGCAACGACGGGTGAGGACCAGCCACGTCCTGGAATCTCCGTGCGCCAGGCTGCGTCATTCGCGCCAAACTGAGTGGGTGGATGCTCGTCGACCGCAACTCCGTCACCTCGTGGGCCTCGGAACTGTGGCCAGGTATCCGCTAGGCTCATCACCGGCATCAATGCAACAGCCAACAAGAATAGTACGGCTTGGTTTCTCATGATGTGCATGGCTTCGATTGCGATTCTGTGTTGCCGGATCCAGCGATTCCTACTGGACGGCTCAACGACCAATCATAGTCTTGATCCCGGCCACTGTGGTCGCCTGAGTCAGTATGGCATCGCACTCACCCCATCCTGCTCTTCGTCTCAATCCTATCCCTCTCGCAAAGAAAATGCCCGGTGCTTCCGCGGCTTTGCTGCATCCGGCTAACGGCGAAAAAAGACCTTGCAACTCACGCCTATACGCGTTTGTCGACACTAATACCCGCAGAGAGCGTGGGCAACGAGTGCGTATTAACGGACATCCTCGAGTTCGACGATGAAGTGCAGGTCGGAGTGGGCGGGGATGGAACCGGGGGAACCGGCGGCGCCGTAGCCGAGTCTTGAAGGAACCCAAAGTTCAATCATGCCTCCCTCGCCAACAAGTTGCATCCCTTCGGTCCAGCCAGCAATGACACCGTTCAACGGAAATGTCGTTGGCTGGCCATTCTCGTAAGAACTGTCGAATACCTTGCCGCCGCCAAGCCAGCCGCGATAGTTGACTGAAACGGTGCTTGAGGCTGTTGGTTTCGGGCCGTTGGAACTTCGCAGTATGCGATACTGCAGGCCTGAATCTGTCTTGGAGAAATCCGGGGCAGATTCCACGTCCATTGGCCCAGTGCTCTCGCGGAGTTTTGGATCATCGACGAATGTGATGGGTCTCCATTCAGTCGTTGGGATTTCGGCGGCGGCCAAGTTGGAAGCCAAGTCGACACCTGGTTTTGGTGTCGAGCGACAACCCGTACCAATGAGTACGAAGCCGAATAAACAAAGACTCATCAAACTCTTCATCGCCGATCCTGTGCTCTGAATTTGCATCCTGCGTTATTTGTCGGAAGCTAGCACACCTCCGCCACAAGCATTTAAGGCTAGCGAATGGAGGTGTTTCATCGAAAGACTGTCTCGCGTGAAACTCGCTCTTCCACCGGTTTGAGATCGATGCTCCATGGTCGGTGCGCCGCATGTTTCAATTCAATTCATTCAAGAGTTCGTTTTGGCCAATGCCTTGACTTGTTTTTTTGGGGCTCTAGCTCGATCGGCCGCGAAGCGGTCACAGCTTCCCTGCCGGGGGTGAGGACGGAGAGCCGGAGGCGATCCGGACGCTGCCCCCGGTAACCTGCTCTAAAGATTCTCCCACTGGTTTGTTTTGGCGGCTAAGCCGCCCAAACAAACCAGGGGGACGAAGGGGTGATGGCAGCGTGTCCGGGGGCTGCGTGAACGCTCGC
>JBCCKZ010000766.1:0-3135 GCA_039027135.1 Planctomycetota bacterium | reverse complement strand
GTCCAGCTCGATAGTGACGGGTCCCTGAGCGGTCGAATCCTCGGTACTTCGACGGCGTCGATGGTCGGTGATACTGCCTATCTTCTCAGCAACGGTTCGATCACTCAGTCGGTCCAAGTTTCCGCGAACGGAACATTCTCGTTCGTGAACGTGGCCCCTGGTCTCTATGGTTTGATCACCGCAGGTGCTTCTGGTTACTCGGCTCAAGGCTTTGAAGCAATCGGAAGCGGATCTTCGTTCACGGCAAACACAACCGAGGCTGGAAAGACGCTCGTCGCCCAGCCTGCAGCTCCTTCACCCGTTCTTCCTGCGGTTCCAATTCCAAGTCCGATCACCGACCCGACGGTAGACGAGATTCGCCGCAACTACCCTGAGGTTGGAGGCCCAATTGAGCCATCCATCGGTGGTGAGCCAATCGCCGACTTCGGCGCACCTATCGCTTCACCTTTCGGTGGATTCGGCGGAGGCACTCCTGGCGGCGGTGGTGGCGGATTCGGAGGCTTTGGCGGAGTCGGAGGCCTTGGCGGGCTCGGCGCTGCTGCTGCACTGGCTGCAATTAGTGATGACAACGACGCGATCACCGCTCCAGTAGTTTCGTCGCCAGTCGTCCCCAACTGATCCAGTTTAGGAACTAACCAAAAGTTCAAGGTGCCGGAGCATTTGCTCCGGCATTTTTTTGGACTGGCTGAAAATCGATATCGACCACAAGCCCCGGCGGTATCTCACCCGGCTATCTATCGCCTGCAAATACGATCGACAGCTCCAGGCAAAAAGCTCGGCTAAGAAACACACTTCTATTCCCGAACAATACTCTGAAAAGTCAGACCGTACTTCTCCTAGGTAGGCAGTCCTTCCGTTGCCGAGTCGGCCCTCGCATCAACGCCTCGTCGCCGTTCGGAAACCTGACCTGTGCTTGGCCCACTGCTACTTTGGTCCGATGACCTGCGACCACCAGCGAGATAGTCGCTCCATCGTCGGCCACCCGAAGCAGACGCTGGTGCGGGAGCAATCAAGAACACTGTACCAAGACCGAACATCAGTCCAGCAATGACTCCACCCGCTCCCATGACGGTCGTTCCTACACCCAACTTGTCTGGGTCGACATGCGGTGGCCCCAATGCTTCGACAAGACTTGTCGAAAGTGCGGCGGCTCGAGTTGCGACCGCATCGGCAAGGGCCTTTTCGGCGATCGCAAGCTGCTCCTGACGTTGCTTCACATCACTCTCAACTTTGGCATAGTCGGTCCTAATGACCGCCAATGAGTCGAGTCGTTTGCCTAATTTCTCGACGCGCCCACGCAAAAGGCCAACTCGTTCCTCTTCGCGACGCAGACGCGGTTCCATCGCCAAAGCCGCATCGCGTGCTTCGCCTTGCATTCGACTGCGAATCTCTGCTTCGGTCTCCAGAGCGGCAATGAGCTTTGGATTTCTTCGGGTGTATAAACCTTCTGCGCGACTCGCTGCCATCTGCGCTTCAATGAGTCCCTTTTTCATTTCAAGCAAAGAAGGTTGCGTATCGAATAGTTCTGATCCCGCAATTAGGAGACGTTTCACATCTCGAGAGCCACTGATTAGAAACTGATGGATGGATTCAACTCGCTTCAACTCGAGCTCAGCTGTTTGTAGTTCTCGAGTGAGCTCTTCAATCGTTCTTCGATTGGTACCATCTCCAGCAATCGTATCATTGAGATTTCGAAGCTCTCCAAGGTCCGTTCCAAAACCAACTTCGATTTCACGAAGGCTGCGAGCTGCTCGGTTTAAGTTATTGGCGGCGAGGTCGCGAGCTTGGGTCAGCTCTTCAACGAGGGAGTCGGCTCGAACCTTTCTCACCAAACGAAGCTGCTCTCGCAACGACTCGTGCATGGCTTCACAAAACGCCTTCGTTCGCTCCGGCGAGGTTGCTTCGACAGTCAGATATACGACTTCCGAGTTACCAAAGTCAGACCCCTTAGGTGCAACCAAATTGACACGCGAGTTTGCGATGGAGTCAACGACTTTGGGCGAAGGCCAAGAGGCCTTTGACGCGCGACCCTCGGGACCGATCTTCAGCAATGCCGATCTAACGACTTCGGGATTTTGAGTCATCTCAAGAATCGTTTCTTGTGCCGCTTTCAATTCAGTCTGGCTACCAAATCGCCCCAGACGATCCATCGATGACTGGGCTTCATCTCTTACCACCATCGGAATTCTTGCTGAGTAGAGATCCGTCTTGAGGATGCTGTATGAAAACGCGCCGGCACCAAAGAGGATGGTCGTCCCCAACCATAGTGGTGCAAATAGCACCAAGACGTTCCGGAGGTGTTTCCAAGGAATGGGCGAAGTGTTCATACGATGCAGATCCTAAGATCCACCGATTGGGTCTAGATTCAAACGCTCAACACTAGGTCACGTTTTCCGGGCTGCAGCTGATCTTTGGGTTATCCCAGGCAAAAGATGGCAGACCTAGAAACCACCCAAAAAGCCGGTTTGTGGCGATGCGTACTACCGTATATTGAGATGGCTGAGTTCGTGTTTGCATTGTGAACACGCCAGCTAATATTGAAATCGCCGTCGTTTGCCATCCCTCCGATCAAACTGTTGATGCTCTCAAGACTGTCTTGCTGGTTCACCTTTGCAGTTCTTTGCACCGTGCCAGGTATTGGCGTTTATGCTGACTATGCCTTTTATACCGTTCCCAATACCGACCTCCGGATCATGCTTGAAGGTCGCGCGAAGCACCTTCCGGGTGGGACCGCAACGGTACGTCACCCAATGGGGGTTTTGGCATTTAGTAGCGAAGACATCCGAATCGTTGAATCGCCAAGTCGTCGCGATCTATTCGCCATCGAGCTTCGCAACGCGAGAAGAGCGGAAACCCCTGATGCTTTAATCGCGGCGGCCAAGTGGGCCATTCAACACGGCCTATTAAAGGAGTGCAAACGGACACTGGGTGAGGCATGGAAACTCAATCCGGAGCACACAACGCTCAAGAAGCTAGCCAAGCTCATGCAGTACCTCAACGCATCCGTTCCACAAGATAGTGTCCAAGAACAAGAAGTCCGTAAGCTAGTCGGTGGCCAAGACCTTCAAATGTTGCGCGGACGCCACTTCACGCTTTACCACGACGTTCCTGAACCCACTTCAAGGAAAGAAAAAT
>JBCCKZ010000765.1:0-3147 GCA_039027135.1 Planctomycetota bacterium | reverse complement strand
GCAAACTGCTTGGCGATTGCATCGAAAGACGTGCCTCGAAAGGAGTGGTGACATGAGCTTCGACGAAGACGGTCTGGAGACGCTGATTCAAGAAATGCTTGACGGTGGAATAAGTGAAGCTCAGCGTGAAGATCTGTTGCAGCGAGTTGAATCGGACGAAACAGCCCGAACGATGTACCTTAGGCAAATCTCAACGCATACCGCACTCCAAGCGACCCTGGCGGATTGTCTTCCAGCAGAAATGGCGGATGATCGTCAGGATGCTTCGATTGACCTCGTTTCGAAACCCGAAAAGCTTCGTTTTCAGACTCTACTAACCGTCGCTTCAATTGCTGCGGCCGTTGTCCTTGCCTTTGCACTACTTCGCCAGGGGCGAACGGAGTCACGAGAGTCTGCGAGTGCTAAGCGAGCCCAGCCAGCAGTCGCTCGAGTGGTTGCTGCTGTCGATGCAAAGTGGAGAGACTCAGCTCCATTGCCTGGATTGTTGCTCGGTGTTGGAAGCTTTCATTTGGATGCAGGAAGCGTCGAGCTGGAGTTTGACGAGGGTGCGCATGTGTCGATAACGGCTCCTACCGCCTTCGATTTAAAGAGCGTCAATCATTTGCACATTCGGTCGGGCAACCTGGTCGCGGAAATACCAGAGGATGCATTGGGTTTTTCGGTGACCACCCCTCAAAGCGAGATTGTCGACCTGGGAACGGAGTTTGGCGTAGTGGTCGATGATAATGGTCAAACAGATGTTCATGTCATCGATGGCCTTGTTCAGGTTTTTGAATCAAGAAACCTTGGCCAATCATTCAAAGAAGGCTCACCAACAGGCATTAAGATTGCTGCCGGTGAAGCACGTCGTTTGTCCTTTGACAGCAGCTCGACGCTTGTGGCACTTCCACTTTCTTCACGGCAAGAGATCTTGGGACTGCAGAAGTCACGTGCCCTGCCCTTTCGACTATTGCGAGGGGACATTCGTTTGCGGAAGAGTGTGTCGAGAACTGATTTGAAAGTCTTCGCATCCGGTCAGAATTGGATCGATGTGATACCCGAGAGGTCGGGGGTTTTGCTTGATCAGGATTTGGGTGTTACTTTTCAATCACCAGGGAATTATCGGTTCTTTCAGCGGCGCGATCACTACGTGAAGGCAGATACTCGAGTGGATAGCTATCTGCTTCACTTCAGATCGAGTGAAGGTGAGACGGTTCGAGGTGTCATCAAGTTTGATCGTCCGGTATTGGGGATCATTGGCGAGGCAAAACAGCTCAAGGATTCTGATCCAATTGTCGGTCTCGACGGAGTAAACTATCCGGTCGGCAGCGGAGAGTTTCGAGGGCTTGAGCCTTTGGTTGAGGGTGGACTCAACGCGGATCGCGAGAAGAGAAGTGGTGGATGGGCATTGGACCAGGTAACGCTGTCCAAGGACATGACCACACTAGGCTTAAGCGTCAATGTCGAGCCAAAGATTGGGGTTGATGAGCTCCGTGTTTTGATCGAAAGCGAAAAGTAGATCTTGCGAAAGTCACGATCAATGAAGTCTTTCAACCGCCGCAGTGCACTGCATTCGAGCATCATCGCTGGAGTCAGTTTGGTAGCTGGTGCCACGGGGCATTGCGATGCAATGGCGGTGGGCACGACACAGATCGAAGCGTCGGGCTTCTTTACTTTGGGACGCCGCAATAGTCATTGGTGGTTGATCACACCTGAGGGGAACCCCTTCTTTACGATGGGGATCAATCACATTGATCCGGCAAGTCTAAGGTATCCAGAGAACATCGAGATTTGGAAAGGCAAGTACGGCGGAAGCACCATTCGTTGGATTCAGGAGTCTGTTAAGCCGAATCTCGATTCATGGGGTTTCAATACGGTCGGATGGGTTCAAGAGGTCACCGTCAAAAAGTGGAGGCACTCGCGTGCGTTTACGATCGACGAGTATCGTGCACTCGATATGCCCTATTGCCACCTTCTTCCCTTCACGGAGTCGCATCAGTGGGAGAAGCACACCGTCCACTACGACTTTCGCAGCGAAGACTGGAAAGACTGGGTCGATTATGTGGCACGATCGCACTGTGCCGAGCTGTCGGATGAAAAGAACCTGATCGGCTACTTTTACAGTGACTGTCCCACTTGGACACATGATCGTCCTGACAACCAATGGCGAGGACCGATCTTCGATCCCGAAAGGTTGAAGTCTCAGGCTGGGCGCAACGAGCTTTCAGATCTGGCACGCAGTTATTACCAGACAACTCATGACGCTATCCGTCGCTACGACAAACATCATTTGCTGTTTGGGGATCGCTATGAAGCGAATGCGCCGATCGCGATGGAGGTCATCAATGCCGCGTTGCCGTTTGTCGACGTTCTCTCGTTCCAAGACTTCAGGGCTCCCGTGCAGCATATGAGCGAATGGTACGAAAAGACTGGAAAGCCTGTTTTGCTTGCCGACGCCGCTGGTGTTCGATGGCAGGGCGAGTCTTTCTTTCGTCCTAACAATGGCGCCTGGTATGCCGAGACATTGGCCGGGCTCTTTGAGAACCCTGGTTGCATTGGATTTCATCTGTGTGGTGCCTATCAGCGAAACAAATCGCGTCGGCGTGGCTTGCTAGATGAGATGGAGCAACCTGATAACGAACAAGTTGCGCTCATGAGAGCGGCTAACGAGAGGATTTCTCAACAGATGCTTGAACACTAACTTGTTGGCCAATTAAAAAATTGAATCGACTTCTTGCTGTTCGTCGTGGTGGCTTCCTGCCACCATAAAACTCTCGTCTTTGAGATTAGTAGGGCGGCTGGTAGCTACGATGACTCTACCAACGCTCCCCCCGAAGCTCAATTGATTTCCATTCACCAAGAACCCGCCACTGTTACATGAAACCACTATTCGCTTTCGCGTTTGGCTTCCTCGGATTGAGCTGCTCGTTCGCCGAGGTGGTCCCCGTTCCTGATTCAATTGTCACCGAGAGGATTGGAAATGCCAAACCTAGGAATGTCGTTTTCATTCTCTCCGATGATCATCGTTACGATGCGATGAGCTTTATGGGGCACCCATTCGCGAAGACTCCGCACATGGATTCGATGGCCACGAATGGTGTTCACCTGAAGAACGCTTTTGTGACGACTTCGCTATGTTCACCAAGCCGAGCTTCAATACTGACTGGG
>JBCCKZ010000764.1:0-3152 GCA_039027135.1 Planctomycetota bacterium | reverse complement strand
TTCGCTATAGCCTGGGCGTCACGTCCGGTGATTGGAACCAGGATGGTTTTGAAGATCTTGTCAGTGGTGACGTGGATCAAGTTGTCCTGTTCATCAATAACACCGATGGGACTTATCGCAGAGAGGTTCATCAGGTTCCCGACGAGCTTGGGGCCGCAGCCATCAGCAGTCTCGCGATTGCCGATATCAACGCCGATGGTGTCCCGGAGCTCGTTGTGGTTCGCTATGTCGAACACGAAAGGATCAATGAGTTACCCGAGCGTGATTCCGAAGGTCGTGTGCTTCGGCTAAAGACTCCGCTCTACTGGAACATGGCCAAGGATGTGGTGGCCTATCAAAGCGGGCAAGAGCTCCGCTGGGCACCGCTTGGCGAGCAGTCGGGAGAGGCTTCGACAGGTTTGGGGTTATTGATCGCGGACTTTGATCGAGATCAATCGGTGGATCTCTTCGTTGCCAATGATGTTCGGCCGAATCAATTTTTCGAGCGAAACACCGAAGGCGATTGGATTGATTCCGCTGGAATACGAGGTTTGGCGTTCAATTACTTTGGTAACTCGACTGCGGCGATGGGAATTGCGGCAGCTGACTTTGATCAGTCAGGATCGCTTGATCTGCATGTGACCAATTTCGACCTTGAGTCTAGTTCGCATTACATCCGGCGAAGTGCCAGTCGGACATTCATCGATCAAGCCGTCAAGTCAGGTGTTAACGAGGTTAGTTTCAATCAGACTGGATTCGGGACTCAAGCACTCGACTACCAGAATGATGGTTACGAGGACTTGTTGGTTGTTAATGGCATGCCGGAGAACGTTTTCAAATCGCACGCCGCCTACGCCCAGCGATCGCAGTTGCTCAAGAACATCAACGGATCATTCGTCGATGCGGATGGTATCGAAGGTGTTTCCAATGCCTGCTTCGAAGAACGCCATTCGAGTCGTGGGCTGCAAGTCTTGGATATCCAGGGTGACGGCTTGCTCGATGCCGTCGCCACCCGAATGAATCATCTCTCGGGGATCTGGGTCAATCAGACTCCTGTGAGTGGTAGCTTTATCAAGTTGCAATTGGTGGGGGTGCAATCGGCACGCGAAGCGACGGGTGCCGTCGTCGAAGTTTTTGACGAGGAAGGCGGACAGGAACTAGCCAACCCCAGGTGGGTGCAAGCGGGCGATGGTTACATGGGGGCTAACCAAAGTGAATTGCACATTGGGCTCAAGCGTGTTGTTGACGTTAACGCCCCGCTGTGGGTCGAGGTGAGTTGGCCTTCGGGCGAGATCACGGGGTACACCGTTAAGTCGAACTATCGGTCAGTCCTGGTTGAGAACGAGGGGGCGATCGATAGTTAAGCAAGTACTTGTGAATCGGAGAGCGGGCTAACATAATATCAAAGACCACAAACCGCTTATTGGCGGTCTAATTTCTCACTGTCCTCATTGGAATGGCAAAATGAAGTCCACACAGTTCTTTTCTCTTTCACTTGCTGCCCTTTTCTGCGTTGCTTCCTTTGGTTGCGGCGGACATGACGGCGGTACCGTCGAAGTTCCTGAAGTCCAAGAAGACGAAGCGGCAATCCAAGCTCAGCGTGACGCTGAGTACGAAGCGGAAATGAATGCTTATGCAGCGGAAATGGAAGCATCCCAAGGCGGCAACTAAGCCGTCATTCACACTTTTATTCATTTGGGGGGTTGGACATGAAAGTGATTCGTCATCTCGGAGTCTCATTGACTCTGGTTCTGGCAGCACAATCACTAGGTTGTGATGGGGAAACGGACGTCGTCATGCCGGATGAGACCGCAGACGTTACTCCGGGTGAGGCTGAGGCCTTGGACAAGGAATACGAAGACGCGATGAATAAGCAAGCTGAGCAAGTGGAGGCGTCGCAAGGGGGCTGATTTGGCTCCATCCGAGTGAAACCGGTTGCTTAGCGTGGGATGATTGATTCAAGCCCTTGGCCGATAGGTCGAGGGCTTTTTTCGTAAGTCCGTAATTTATCATTCATGTCAATTATTGACTTGCATGGCTCAACTACATCTAGATACTTTTTGACAACATCCAATAGCGCTCATTTTTCCCTTTTTGGCCCAGATCGGAGCTGCTCAAACCCGTACTCTAAGACCAGCGCATAATTCTTTTTTTCGCTTTTTAAGGAGCATTATTGATGCGTCGTTTTAAATCTCGGCCTGGTTTCACGCTTGTGGAGCTGTTGGTTGTGATCGCCATTATCGGCATTTTGGTCGGATTGTTATTGCCGGCCGTTCAACAAGCTCGGGCAGCTGCCCGGCGTATGGCCTGTAGTAACAACCTCAAGCAGCTTGGCTTGGCGATGTACAACTACGAGTCGACTTTCAAGCAATTTCCCAACCACGGTGACGGTACTGGTACCGGCTACTGGAACGAAGGTTCCAACGAGCGTGGTGGAAATGGCAACGTAACCCTGGTTCCCAGCGGTGGGCTTACCCACACTGGTGCTAGCAATGAATGGAACACCAACGACATGGCGAACATGCGTCGTCTGTCGATCATGGTGGGCATGCTTCCCTATATCGAGCAGCAGAACCTGTACGACGATATTCGGAACTTCAATTTCGAAGACATCTTCGGCAACACGCTGCCTGATGACACGCTGACCGTTCAGGCGATGGGTAATATTAATGCTGGCAAGGCTACACCTTGGCAGCCTTGGGGGCCGACGCCAGATATCAACAGCTATATCCCATGGATGACTGAGATTCCAACGCTTCGTTGTCCTTCGGATCCTGGAATCGGTTCACCTGCTAGTGGGCGAGCCAACTACGTTGCCTGTGTTGGTGATTCGCTTCACTGGACGCAAACGCGTGGTGGCACGATGACGGGGCGTTTGGCTCCGCTTTCCCGCACTGAGCCATGGCGTTCGGAGCAGGTTAACTTCAGCGATCGGGGTTTCTTTGGTCGCCGATTCTTGCGTAAGCGACGTGACATCATTGACGGTTTGAGCAACACGATTGCGATGGGTGAAATCCCGACTGACCTCAATGACCGTGACAAGCGAACTTCTTTCATGGAAGCTTACAACGGTTCTTTCAACAACTCCTACATCACGAATCCGAGCGTTGCCGTCGACAACAATTGGTTTGATCCTGAGGACAGTCTTCGTTGGGATCCCCAGTTTGGTGTTG
>JBCCKZ010000763.1:0-3154 GCA_039027135.1 Planctomycetota bacterium | reverse complement strand
TGCCAAAGCCAGCTGGTCGCGAAAAAACCCTTACCAATCTGAGGTAATCGACAACCGAAACCTTTCGGGCGAGAAGTCTGCCAAAGAAATACGACACATCGCGTTCGCCCTCGGCGATAGTGAGATGGAGTACGAAACCGGCGACGCCCTTGGTGTCATGCCCGTTAACCAAGCTGATTTGGTGGCCGCGTGGCTAGAGCGTTTGGCAGTTGATTCCGATACATCAATTCCGGGAAAAGACTTGCCTCTGGGTGATTTGCTCACGCTGAAGCTTGAGATTGCAACACCCTCGCGAGAGCTTATTGAAGGCATCGAGCCCTTGATTGGCGACGATGAATTGAGCCACGTTTTGGGAACGGGCGACAAAGAAGCGATGGACGCATTCTTGTGGGGCAAAGATACCCTCGATCTTCTCAACCTCGCACCGAATGTAAAGCTGGATCCGGCCGAGGTGGTTAGCTGGCTCAAACCACTACAACATCGTGCCTACTCCATTTCTTCGAGCCCCAATGCACACCCTGGCGAAGTTCACCTGACCGTGGCAGCTGTTCGATGGATGCACAACGATCGTCCCCATCGTGGCGTTTGTTCCACCTACCTTGCCGATATGGCTCCCGTTGGCCAGTCAGCAGGCGTCTTCATGATGCCTAATAAGATGTTCGGCGTCCCGGAAGATGATTCGGTCCCCATGATCATGGTTGGCCCAGGAACGGGTGTTGCCCCGTTTCGGGCATTTCTTGAAGAACGTCGTGAACGTGGCGCCAAGGGAATGAACTGGTTATTCTTTGGGGACCAACATCGCAGCGAAGACTTCATCTACGAAGATGAAATCAGCGAAATGAGTGCGTCAGGTTTGCTAACGCGACTTGATTTGGCATTCTCGAGAGACCAAGCCGAAAAGATCTACGTTCAACATCGAATGGAAGAGAATGGCAAGGATCTTTATGGTCTGTTGCAAGAAGGTGGTTACTTCTTCGTCTGTGGAGATGCAACTCGGATGGCCAAGGACGTTGATGCGGCATTGCACTCGGTCATTGAAACCCATGGAGGCGTGTCAGCCGACGCAGCGGTTGAATACGTCAATGATCTGAAACGAGAAAAGCGATACGTCCGCGACGTTTATTGATCGCCTCAACAGCTAGCCAAAACACTTGGTCTCGAAATCACGGAGTCGAGGGGGGAACCGGTTTGACACGAAGTCGAACGGGCATGTTGCCGCTGACCGGTACGTCACCCGAGTCGGAGATGAACTCGATGGATGCCGATGCATTCAGATTCCTTTCAAACGAAGAGAGCTTTAGCACTGTCACATGGTGCCTGACATAGTCAGCCAAAGCTGTCGCGACACTTCCATCCGGTTTTGATTCCTCCGCGATCTCAGCTTTAGAGATCACATATTGCCCGGGAACTCGGTCAACCGTCATATCCAAAGAATTGACGTCTGCTACCGCGAAAGAGCCCTCGCTAAACCGAATATTCGTCTTAACATTCTCGCGGCCCCGTAGTCCCAGATCATCTGGAACTTGCACGGTAAGCAGCTGGGACACACCCGTATTCGCGTCAATGATGTTCATCTCGGTGATCGCGCCAGCGTTGTGAACGACATCCATCACGAGGCTACGAGGAACCAATTGTGGCTTTGTGATTGCCGGGAACACGGACTGACGAATGACCGGGATGAGCAGGTGGCCGCTGACACCGTACGGCGTAGCGATGTGTGCATCGACATAGCCATCATAGAATTCCGGATTGGCCTCGACGAGTTTCTGATCTCGCAGGACGGGCAGCCCCGCTGGCAGACTCACCTCCATGATCTGCCGACTCAGCAAGCGAAACGGGATGGCTTTGTTTCCCGCGATCAACCTTGTTTCGTGGACGGAAAGATTGTCCCCCGAAAGAAACAGCGTGCACTCGCTTCTGGGGTCGTAGCCTGGAGCGCCGTACCATCCAAGGAGCTCCGGTGCGAGTTCTTTCTGGCCACTGCTTAAGATTTCAAATCCACCAAGCGTGTTTTCAATCGGAACTTGGCACTCCAAGCGTTGTGTTGGAAGCTTGGCGTTGAGCTGATCGACTCGCGCGAGCATCAGGTCCATCTCTTCGGGTCGATACCGGTCGGCACAATCGAATAGGCATTGGGCTCGTTCCTCGATGTTCTTGAGCGAGCGACTGAACTTGACCGTATCGTGAAAACGGACGGTCGTGTGCCCTGGTTTATCGAGGCAGAACCAGCTGCTACGAGTCTTGAGGGTGACATGAGGAACAAAAGACGGCATGAGCACAAGCGCCAAACACTCTCGCATTCCCGGTTCAATCTCACTGGACCTCTCCAGCTGTCTGTCCGTTGGACCACCAACGATGAGATCACGAAACAAGACGGTAAGGTTGCTTTCGACAGGTGGCGTTTGAAAGCGAGGATAGAATCGCCAACCAAACTTATTGTCACCGTTGGCATATCCCACTGCGATACGATTCAGGTCAATTGTGGCGCGGTCTCTCTGGAGCTTACGCATCGCTTGCATAGCCATCGAGATTCCGATATCTCCAGCCGCGTAGCTCATCGCGACGGCGATCTGCATCTGGCGATACACCGATGAGATGTCAGCAATATTTTGCTCAGTATTGACCGGGTCGATTGCAAAGACACGGAGAGGCCATCGGATCGCAACGTAATCGGCAAATGAATCTCGTGCACACGGTGGAGGATTCGGCCCAAAGTAAGCCTGCCAGTCTTGTCCGTGATAGCCAACCGGTCGGGTCCCAAGCGTTTCGCGTATGTCCGCGTTCATTCGCTCGTTCAAGAGAATCGACTCAACGAAGATGCACCAAGATAACGCACCAATCGCCGTCAACCTTGCATCGGCATTGAGGCTCTCCAAATAGGCATCACGATACTGCTTGATACCAGTCATATTCGCGCTGCGAATCATTTGGTACAGATGACGATTGCCATCTTGCTCGCGATTCCACCAAGCTTGGGCCGCATCGGTCTGAAGAAGCTCGTACGCTGCGCCAAGCTCCTCTCGCATCCAGGCCTGGGCATCAGAGACGTGAACGATGTCTCGGTTGAGAATATCTTGTTGGAACGTACTCCACGCTTGGAATCCGATCGTCGCCAAGAAGATTCCACCATAAACTTCATAGAGTTGACTGGGCG
>JBCCKZ010000762.1:0-3159 GCA_039027135.1 Planctomycetota bacterium | reverse complement strand
GTGAACCATCATGAGTACTTCGCAGAAGGCGTTCAGTCTTGGTTCGACGACAATCGTGAAAACGATCATGATCACAACCATGTTGATACTCGTGTCGAGCTGATTGAATACGATCCAGGGCTAGCCGCAATCTGCGAAGAAGTCTTTGGCGAGACGAAGTTGAGCTACACGAAGCCCGCGACGCGACTGACGGGGCATTTGGAAGGGTATGATCCGGCGGAATCGCCAAAATTTAGTTGGCCGAAGCGACTGGAGTTGGCTCGAAAGGTGATTCGCGAATCGGCGGCAAACCGGTGATGGCTTGATAAGCGTCGTGTTCGCAGTCACGGCTTGGAGACGAGTTAGACGAAATCGTAATTTCAAACTTCACTCTTCCTCGTTCGAACTTCGAAAGCCCCACCAGGCTGTTGAAACGTTCGATCTCCCCGCAGGGCAACGCCGTAGAAGATTTATTACGCGTAGAAAACCGTGCTTGTATTTATTGACGCAACTCCGCTACGGCGTTTCCCGGAGGGGAGGTTAAAGGCACTTGCACACCCTTTCGAAGGTCTCTAGGACATTACCCCTGGGTGGCCAGTTGTTGTGCGCGGTGGATGTCTTCTTTCATCTGTGAGACTGCTTCTCGCATCCCGACCATCACCGCATGGCTGACAATCGAGTGTCCAATATTCAGTTCGATCATGCCAGGAATCTGTGCGATGGCAAATACATTCTGATAGTTCAAGCCATGACCCGCGTGCAGACGCATGCCAGCATCACAAACCAGTTTGCCAGCACTAATGATTGAATCCAGTTCAGTCCTTTGAGTCGGACCACTGGCGAGCGCGTAGGCACCGGTGTGAAGTTCCACGGCGTCAACGCCAAGATCGGCCGATGCTTGGATCTGCTTTGGATCAGGATCAATGAAGAGGCTGACAAGAATACCGGCATTTTTGAGTCGGCCGACTGCTTCACGTACGCGATCGATCTGGCCAACGACGTCCAAGCCACCCTCGGTAGTTATCTCTTGCCGGTTCTCGGGAACAAGAAGCGACCAGGTCGGGCGATGCTTTACGGCGATATCGACGACCGACTCGGCCACCGCCATTTCCATATTGGTCTTTACGGTTACCGTCGCCATCAGGACTTCGACATCGCGATCCTGGATGTGCCTTCGGTCTTCTCGAAGATGGAATGTGATTCCATCGGCGCCACCATGTTGTGCTAACGCAGCCGCAGCGACAGGATCCGGTTCATAGGTTTTGCGTGCCTGACGGATGGTGGCCACGTGGTCAATGTTGACTCCGAGTTCGATTAAGCCGCCGCCTAGCGCGATGTGAGGCATGTTTAGGGATTGGGGATTAAGGAATAGGGATGTGTGGTTTTACTGTTCCTCTGGGACGGGCGGATGCTTGAACGGCCGCGGAGGGAGCCTTAGGACCTATTCGAATACCTATCAGCCGACTGGGCGCTAGCCCGCGGTTCCCGAGGAAACCGAATGCTAGCGAGTTCCGGCTGAAGTTCTCGGATAGGTTCTTCGAAGTTCGAAGCCACATTTTCAGAATTTGATGCCGAGGCAGTGGATTCTAAAGTAGATCGTTTCTCCGAGGCGATAGACGCGACGCATTCTGCTCGTTGAGCCAACATAGTTTCGACTCGGAGAGTCGAGCTACTTTTCGATAGCACTGCTACCTTGCTTTAACGTCTGGCTCGGGAGCAGAGCACCGAGTCGATCTCGACACGTTCACCCTGAGCGTCGCGGCAATCAAGTTCTAGGTGTTCTGGATAGGTCGCTTCGCTGCCCAGGATTTGAACGCTCATATTGCCTCTCTCCTCCATTTCGATGACGTCGCGACGCTTGCGGTTATTCAAATGGGCGGCCACCTCGTCGTTGACTCGGACAGTAATGCGTGTGACATGTTTGTTTTTCACCGCAAGCGCGAGCGTACGGATCACTTCGATCGACATGCTCTCAGCCGTTTTGACGAGTCCCCTGCCCTGGCAGCAAGGACAATCACGGTAGATGCTTCGTTTCAAACTCGGTCGAATTCGCTGGCGAGTCATCTCGATCAGCCCGAAAGGACTCGTGCGAAGGATTTTGGTTCGCGCGCGATCTTTGCTCATCGCGTCTCGCAACGTCCGTTCAAGCTTTCGGCGGTGTGATTCTTTTCGCATGTCGATGAAGTCATTAACGATCACACCACCCAGGTCACGCAGACGCAGCTGTCTGGCGATCTCTTTCGCGGCGGCCATGTTGACTCGAAACGCATTCTCTTCGGCAGAATCGTTTCCCCGAAATGTGCCGCTGTTAACATCAATGGCAACGAGGGCTTCGGTGGGGTCAATGACGATGGATCCGCCATCCTTTAGTTGCACTTGGCGTTGATTGATCTTGACGATTTCTTGTTCAAGCTTGTGGCTATGGAATAGCGGCACATCGCCTTCGTAGAGTTCCAAGCGGTCGACGACTTGTGGCATCACCATTTTGAGAAAATCACGAGCCTTCTCGTAAGATTCCTCTTCGTCGATCATGATCCGTTCGATGTCGTCACTGTAGATGTCGCGAATCGTACGGATGATGAGATCCTGTTCGGCATAGATTTCACCGGGCTCATTGCTGCTTTTGACTCGCTTTACGATCGCTTTCCAGAGGCGAAGTAGGTAATCCAAGTCGCGGCCGAGCTGCGTTTCATCGCGACCAGCACCCGCGGTACGGACGATGAAGCCAAGACCCTTAGGCGGAGCAAGGTTTCGCATGCAACGCTTTAGGCGTTTCCGGTCGTCTTCGTCTTCGATCTTGCGGCTAACACCGACACGGCCGAGGGATGGCATCAGGACGAGGTAGCGACCTGCGATCGAAATGTAGGTTGATAGAGTTGGTCCCTTGGTGCCGATGCCTTCTTTGATGACTTGGACGAGGACCTCGTCACCGCGTTTGAAGATCTCTTGGATGGGTGGCTTATTTCTAGGGCGTCCACCTTTGAATGCGTGTTTGTTTCCACGACCGCTTTCGCGAGCTCTTTGGGCGGCAGCTTCCGCCATCTCGTCCGACTCTCGCATGATCTCTTCGGGATCATAGCCACCGGCTCGAAAGTATTGCGGCTCTACATCACTGATGTGCAAAAAGCCGTTTCGGCCGACGCCAAAGTCGACGAAAGCCGCTTGGATACTCGGTTCGAG
>JBCCKZ010000761.1:0-3162 GCA_039027135.1 Planctomycetota bacterium | reverse complement strand
TTGCCCATTACACCGTGGCTGATTCTAGCTCCCTGGATGGCCAAGAGCATTCGTCGCAAGAGCGAGCAAGCCGTTCAAGTTTTGGTTCGCAACGCGACCCACATTGAACCGGCGGCTTCGATTTAACCGGTGCGTCTTAGCGACGGGCGGCTTTTTCTTCAGCGGCAGCGGCTTTCAACGCGGCAGCTTCGCGTGGAAGTTTGAACTCAGGTCCGCTCGGGAAGTACTGGACGTCATCTTCGAGATAGTACGGCGATGGAAGTGTTTGGCCGTTGAGGGACACTTGGCAGCCGGTCAGACCCGCGATGCTCAATGCGATAGTCGTGCATATAAGAGTAGTCGGCAGCAGGTTTCGTTTGCGGATCATCTTGAGGTGCCTCGTGGGAGGTCCAGTCGGAGTCTTGCTTCTGTCACAACCGTTATCGAACCGACAACCCGCACAACTTCACATCTTGTCCGCTTGCGCAGTCACTTTTCAGTTTCACAGCATCGGCGGCGCCATCATTTCATTGATGGCTGACCAAACCTCAGACAGCTGAAAAATGACATCGGGACGGTCTTTGGCGAGGTTTACGGATTCGCCAATATCACTTTCGAGATCATAGAGTTCGGGCTCGACGCCACGTCTGGGTTGAATCCACTTGTAGTTTCCCACGCGAATCGCTCGCTTGCCGTGGGTCATTCGCCAGAAGATTGGGCGATTGGGTGCGGCATTATTTGGGCGGCCGAGCCAGCCATCCAGATTTACACCATCGAGCTCCTCAAACGCTGATGAGACACCCGCCATCTCGGCAAAGGTCGCCACGACATCCAAACTGAGTACTGGACGGTCTTCAGACACGCCGGTTGGCAAACGACTGGGCATCGACCAGATCATCGGCACACGCAAGCCACCTTCGTAGACGGAACCTTTCTCGCCGCGTAGGGGAGTGTTGCGACTAGTGAGTTCCTTCGTCGGTCCACCGTTATCGCTTACAAAAACAAGCAGTGTGTTTTCACGCAGGTTGTGTTTCTCCAAGCAACGCGTGATCTCACCAACACCGCGATCCAAGGCGACTGTCATGCCGGCAAAGATCCTTCTTTGAATGTCAGAGATGTGCGAGAACGATTCGACATCGTCCAACCTTGCCTGCATGGGCGAATGAACCGCGTTGTATGAAACAACAAGAGCAAACGGTGATTGATGATGGCGTTCCACAAAGTCAACGGAACGTGACGTGATCTCGTCGGTGAGATAATCAAACGTCTCAACGGTCACTGTCTCGTTCAGAACCGGGTTGTGTTTGTCGTACAGAGGCTCATTGATGGGGGCGTAATTGCCTCGGACGTTCTTGCCATCGATGGTCCGTTGCCCTTTCTCGAGTGAGCGATCACGAAGCATTGTCCAAACTTCATCGTAGGGCGGCCCCGGGACGTAGTAGTGCCCTTCATGAAGGAAGCCCCAGAATTCCTTGAAGCCGCGTTGATTGGGATGCTTCGATGGCGTTGCGCCGAGATGCCACTTTCCGATCAGAGCAGTCTGATAGCCCGCCTCCACGAGTGGTTCTGCGAAGAGCAACTCAGAATCCGGTACACCCGCAGTTTCGAGCAGGTTTTTGTCGCCAACGGGATTGTGGTCATAACCGAATCGAGACTGATAGCGACCCGTAAGCATTCCTGCTCGAGATGGACTGCAATAGGATGATGTCACGTAGCCCGATGTGCAACGCACGCCACGGTCGGCCAATGCATCGATGTGGGGTGTGGGTATATCCGGACATCCCATCATGCTCGTTTCGCCGTAGCCCAAGTCGTCGGCAATGATGAGAATTAAGTTCGGTTGTTCATCCGCGTCGGCAAAACCGGCCAGGATAGTGACCGACAAGAGAAGGGAAGCGATGGCCTTACGGGTCATGGATTGATCATTTAAAAGGAGGGTACGCAGCGTTGGCAACAGTCTAGTCTGCGTTACTTCGTGCCTGGGTTTGCCAGTCGTTGGCGATTTGAAACCTCGATACAATCTGCGGCCAAAGCGTGTTTCAGATAGGACGAAAAAACGAATATATAGATGGATGCCGCCGTTGCTCCTGTTGCTGCGAATCTGACTTCGTTAACCAGTCGGCTCAGCGTCAAGCATTCTTGGATGCGGACGTTGACAACAGATCGTTCAGCTAGCATCCAAAGTGTCTGCATTCAGGGTGTTTGGGGAGCGATTCGAGGTTGTTTAGCGGCTTCGCTTAGCACCGATTTTGACACGATTCTCATGGTCGTGCCTCAGGCGGCTGATGCTGATATTGTCGCTGGAGATGCGATGGCGTTCGGGGCTAACGAAGCTGTCGCACTGCCGCTTTCGGCAGCTGATGCCACATCAGCCAGTGTTCGTGACGAAGATTACGCACAGCGTCTTCAGATTCTTCAAAGACTTTTGGCAAGGCAACCGGGCGATTCTCAGGCCGATTCCGAGACCGGGCCACTCGTCGTCACGGCATACATCGGGGGGCTGCTTCAACCAGTTCCCACACCAGAGAAACTAGCGAGCTCGACCCGACAAATAGCGGTCGATGATGAGATTGATCCCGATGATCTGCGTTCTTGGATGGTTGAAGCCGGGTTTGAGAACACGACCGCTGTGCAGTTGCCCGGCGAGTTCTCAGCCCGCGGCGGTTTGTTGGATATCTATTCGGCGGACCAGCCCCAGCCAATTCGTATCGAGTTCTTTGGAGATACCGTCGAGTCAATTCGGCGGTTCGATCCCGCAAGCCAGCGTAGCACGGAGACGCTTGAGAGCATTGAACTCGCTGTGATCGGTGCGAGTGAGAGCGTTCATGGCGAAGAAGATTTTGAAGAGGCCACCTCCCCCCGTCCTTCGCAGCCCTCTCAAAAAGAAGCATGCCACGACGCATCGGTGATCGACTATCTGCCAGACGACACGCTGGTGGTGGTGGTTGATCCAGATGAAGTCCAGTCGTCGGCGTCGAAGCTCTTGGCACGTTCGGGCGAGCGAGTTCACTTGATGGACTATGCGGACATCAATGACGAGCTTGCCAAGTTCGTCGGTTGTCACGCTTCAACGATTCCGGCAGTCGGTTTCGATGCAGCTCAAGATCATCTCATCGATCTGGGAACTCAGTCGGCGGAGGCCTTTGCAAGTTCTTTGGAAGAAGCCAAAGCCAAGCTAGACGC
>JBCCKZ010000760.1:0-3162 GCA_039027135.1 Planctomycetota bacterium | reverse complement strand
TCAGCCGACTGCCAAAAGTCCTGAAACTCGTCAAATGTCATGGATCGTCTCCTTCGATAGCCTGGTCAGTTTTTTCTTAATGCGATGCGCTCGGACGCCAACGTTCGCTTCCGAGATCCCCAGTGTTTCAGCAACCTCGCTGTGACTGCATCCTTCGAGCATCAACAGACAGAGAGTTCGGTCGCCAACGGATAGCCGTCCAATCTGCTCGTAGAGCCAGGAAAGCCGATCTTCGTTCTCGTCCGGCCTATCAGGAACCGGATGATCGTCGTATGACACCGAGTTCAACTGGTGTCGGTCCTCTTTGCGAGCCCAAGCCGTGGCGGTAAATAGTGCGACCCGGTAGACCCATGTTGAGGCCTTGGATTGCGAGTTGAATTTCGGAATCGATTTCCACACTTGGGTTGCGACTTCCTGATACAGGTCATCGCGGTCGGATTGGCTAAACGCAAAGGAACGCACAACCTTCAACATCAACCCCTTGTGTTGACTGAGCCAACGGGAAAATATCTGCTGTTGCGTGGCAGGCTCCATAGCGTTGGACGGATTCCTCGGGTCACTCGGCTTCTCTGCAGGATTAGTATCGCTGTGAGCAGCGAACTTTACAGGAATCGGCAGATTTTCAACGGAAAACCGAAGCTGATGAAAACGTGCAGAATTCTCGCCTCCACCAATGAAGGGTGATGTCCCCGTCTGGTGTTTGGCTCCTCGAACTGAGAGCGGACCACTCGTTGTTTCGAATCAGTGCTGATTGCTTCGGTGAGAAGTGGTCAGTAGTCGTTGGTGCTGGCGGAATGGGTGTAGTCCTCAAAGCTGTCGATCCCACTCTGGATCGAATCGTAGCCGTCAAGGCTATGGCTCCCCACTTGGCGAACAGCGGTACTGCGCGTACGAGGTTTTCCCGCGAAGCGAAGGCGGCAGCTGCCGTTCTGCACCCCAACGTCATTCCGATTCATAGCGTGGCCGCTAATTGTTAATCAACTCCACTTTGATGTTCCGCTCAGCGTTCTTCATGTACTGCATAATTGCGTCCTTGCTCTTGGGTGCATAGAGCCGAATTAGCATTGTCCAGTCTTTTTCCACCTCGAGGTTATTCGGCTTGCCAGGGGCATTGAAGTGGAAGGTATAGCTGCCGTCCTGATTGGGTTTAGCTGTGTTGTTGTTCAAGGCAAAATCCTCCTTCGCAATCCAGCCTTTGCTGTTGTAGGTCGTGACTGAGAAGAAACCACCCTTGTCGAAATTGAGCGGTGGGACCGGCAGCGTGATCTTCGATGGAGCCCCTTCCCTCGCCTTCCCCGTTGGCTGGATCGTGTTCAGATACGCGGCGTCTTTGATCGGAAGCCCAAAGATCCCCACCGCGGACGCAATTAGAAACTGCGTTGGCTCGACTTCATCTTTGGTACCGAAGTAGAACTCTGGCTTATCCGCTTCGGCCATCCGGGCTTTGAGACGAACTCTCGTTTCGTCCAGGCTTTTTTTCTCAAACCCCTTCGCTCTGTAGGGAGTTGCGGAGTTTGCCTCGATGCGGACGCTGTCTTGATGCTTGTGGGCTTCGGCAAAGCCTTTGTCGTCGAGCGAACGAACACCGGTCCTCATATTCAAAAAGAGGTGGTTTCCGAACGCGACATCATCTGGAGTAAAAGTTGTTTGTTCTCCGGGATAGATCGACGCAATCGTGTACTGGTTCTCGTCAATGACTTGGATGACCGAAAACACATCCCACTCGGGATTGATTAGGGTCGCGCCCTTGGAGATATCAACAACGGCGTGGCTGTACATCACGTCACGATTTTCACGGACAACGAACTGGTTGTCTACGCTCGACATTTGCCGCGAATGCCGAAAAGTGTTTACCGCATGCTCCTTCGAGTGATCCGTGAAGTATCTATCGGTTTCCGCGACTGTGAAATTGCTTTCGTCCACAGTGATTTCACCTTTGTTGTTTTTCTCAGCGGCGGTTGCTACCGAGGAAACCAACAGTAAAAGTGCTGCAAAAGCCGACCTGATTGATATTCTCGCTGATGGACTCATTGCGGCTCACTCAATGATGATTGAAGGGAATACGGTTTCAGGATGTGATACAGGTGAATTCTAGCGGGCGGGCAAAGCTCCTGAGCAGCCCAAGGCAGCACTGCATTGATTTCCTCGAATGCTAACAAGTCGACGCCAATATGACGCAATCAGACGCGACTGCGCGCTCCGCGATGTCAGCGCGAATTGGAGCTTCATACGAGAGGCGAATCTTGGAGTAGGCCACGCTGTTCGAAATGCGCCAAAGCGAGATCGCTACGCCGCGCAGGACGATGCAACCTATCACACGAAAACGGCGATTCTCCGAAATCCACTACGGCATGTTCGATACCATAGCGTTCCAGCTGACCGCCCGAGATTCTACTCATGTTCGAGCGGTTGCGGGCAGTTCGTGATCCTTTAATCCGCCTGCTGTGGCATCACACGATGCTCGTCAATCGTTGATCGACGGCCTCGTACTCTTCGTCTTCGTCGCTCGGCGCGGTGAAGACAGCATCCACGGTTTCAGTCGGTGCGATGGGCGCGATCGCTTGTGTCGTCGCCTGCTTGCCGAGACGGTTGATCACGACCAGGGCATCGAGCGCTGACAAGATGCCATCTTGGTTGACGTCGAGAGTTTCGAGATCGATCGCCGATTCGTTCGAGGACGGAATTGTCCTCGCTAGACGATTGATGACTCTCAGGGCATCGGCAGCCGTGACTTGCGAGTCGCCGTTAACATCCATTGGATCGGCCGAGAGTGGTGGATCGATTACGAAGTAGGCGACTTGTTCGGTCGTGTGATTTCGTTCCGAATCGCCGAGCTGGTCTTCCTCGATCGCTAGGGCAATCGTTCCTTCGGTGGGTGGCAGTGGATTGCTTCCGCGCAACACAGCCCAGCCTCCATCGCCGCCGTCCATGCCCGCACTGCTAAGAACAACGGCCTTGGCGTTGGGCATCGCGGAGTAGCTGTATTGGTAGGTGCCGTTGCCGACACCGCGAACCGAGTCACCGCCGACTCCAGCCACGAACGGAAGTCCTTCGATCGTGCCGTTTTGTGTCGCTTCGATCACGATGTAACCAACCGTTTCGGCTGCCCTTGTCGTGTCGGGATCCTCAGCGACGTGTTTACCGACGTTGAGTTGACTGGAT
>JBCCKZ010000759.1:0-3166 GCA_039027135.1 Planctomycetota bacterium | reverse complement strand
GGCAACCCATTGGCACGTACGATCCTGGTCGAGTGCGCTTGGGCATCACTGCGTTACAACCCCTGGGCGATGCTGCGTGACGAGACAGACTCGAATCCCGGCAAGATGATCGATGTGACCAAGTCCTATGGCAGCAAACTACCGATGGACGAGGAAACACTGCGAAACATGCCCAAGAAAGAGTGCCGCCACAAACGCAAGCGTCGGCTAACCAAAGAACGCAAGCCCGCTGAGCAAGCGAAAGCCAGCGAGGACTAGCCCCCATCCACTTGCGTGCCCAACACCCACCAAGCCTGATGCTGATCTGCTCGAACTGGAAACGGATTGCGACAACCGCAATCGGTCAAAGCCTCCGGACACATCGACCTCAAGAACTTGTGGCACGATTGGATCATCGCTCCTACTGCTCCATCGAAGCCTCGAGGTAGGAGCCGACCGATCGCGTAACAAACCATCCAGTGGTTTGAACCACGCATGTCTCATTGAGACAGCGTCGCCGAGTGATCGATTCTCGACCCATCAGGACCAAAGAATGCTGAGAACTCGAATAGTCGCTGACTCAAGCTCGTTGTCTGTGCTCGAACACCAGCATTAGCGAAACGGAATCGTTTGGCGATGGTCCGGCACCACCGGTCGGGGAAAGCAAAGCTGTCCATCTCAAATTCGGTCGCAAGTCCCGCTCCGTGTGAATGCCATGGCTATCCGGATAGCCTGAGAGCACAGCATGACTCACGGCGCACTGGTCAAGCTAGCCCGCTCCGCTGATTCTTCGGGTTGCGAGCCACTGTTAGTAGCACGAAGTCTGACACGGTCGATGCCATCGATTTCGAGGAGATTCTCGCATAACCGTTCGATGAACTTGAGTGGCACGCGCGGCGTCACAAACAAATCTGCATCGTCTTCAGTGAATCGAATGGCCACGTGTTGGTCGCCCGGCTTGTGGTTTGGCTGGGGGTCCCACACGTGGCGGACGACGGAAAGTTGTATTTCGGTCACTCCGATTTCTCGGATCGCGTTTGTGATCGCAGAAAGACGGCGATATTCGAGCCCATCGGAAACCCAAATTGCGGCGGGATCTTGGTCGCACTCGTAATCGCACAGGATGTTAACTCGTTGCGACTCTTTGTTCGTGCCCAGAGTCGGTTCAGCGGCGGAAGTAGATACCGCAAGAATGGCGACGCTGACTGCCGCGAAAACTGCTGCAGGTTTGAACATCCAGCCTTTCAAGAATGAGCTAGGAACGAGGAACTTCATTTGAATAACGAGCCGCGTCACCGGAGCCCGGGAGTTGAATACCCATTTGAGAAAACGAACCAACGGGCCTCCGCGTGCACGCGATGATTACCCGTTATCGCAGATTCGCTCCGAGCGATGTGGAGAAAACGGCAAGGAGGAATGCTTGGCAAAGGCCGACGAACGGCAGTTGCCAAGCCTAACGGTGCTAGGCTACAATGCCTAGCACTACTAGGCAAGGTTCGTCTTCTTTGGGAGGGATTGATGGCATCGAAGGAACTCATTGCAGCCTCAACGAAACCACTCGTTCTGGCGATACTTTCGAAGGGCGAGAGCTACGGGTACGCAATCATCGACCAAATCCGAGAGCAGTCCGAAGGCCATCTGGAGTGGTCGGAAGGAATGCTCTACCCAGTCTTGCATCGAATGGAGAAGGAAAAGCTGATCGTCTCATCCTGGAAGGTGGGCGAGAACGGGCGAAAACGAAAGTATTACCGGCTCAGCGCGTCGGGGACGCGTGCCATGGAGACAGAACGGACCCAATGGCTAGCCGTTCACGAAACATTAGCATCGCTTTGGGGAGCAAAGACATGTTTGACCTAGAAGGAGCGATTCAGGACTGGAGGCTGACGTTTCGTCCCGACAGCCCCATTGGATACGATGGAAGCCAGGAGGTTGAGTCACATCTGCGTGAGTCGATCGAGCGTCTTCAGGGCATTGGCCTGAGCACGCGCGAGGCATTTGCCGTTGGAGTGCATCGCTTGGGGCTCACGGAGGAGTTGGAGACAGAATTTGCGAAGAATGGACCATCGGGAGCCTGGCGCACCCGTCTCGCATGGATGCTGGGCGGTTATCTAGCATTGACGATCTGTGGCGGCGGCGCGTCGGCAATGACTGCACTTGCCGGAGCAGGATTGGCGTACGCAGGCGCTGACTCGGCAATGGCCGGACCGATCACGGTCACGGTCCTTGTCGCTTCCTGGGCGGGCTTACTAACGATCAGTTACCGTTTTCTGAGGAATCACGACGGGGCCAAACGCCGGTTCACCTGGAAATGGGCAATGATGTTAGGGGTAGCCTTGTATACGATGTCAGCCCTAGCGGTGTACGGGCAGTTGGCACAACAAGCGATTGCCGGTGCCTCGTGGTATGGCGAATCAGCAACGTGGCTTAGTTGCGGTGGATTCGTTGTCCGAATGGCCGTTTACCTTGCATGCTTTGTTGTCTTGTGCAAGCTCAGCAAGCCATTGGCCCCCGTTGCTGAATAACCCACTCCATCACATTGGTACCAGATGTCGTAAGCAAGATAGGAACTAGCGCACGCCCCAGGTGATGACACGTGATCCGGTATCAACTGGCTCTTGTTTGGATACTCCATCCGGGGCGACATGGACTGGAATTCAACCGGGACCCCTGCGTTGACATCGAAGCCCATCGGTTGATAGGCCCGCCCTCTGGATTCAGAAGCGGGCTTCCGGGCAGAACAGACGCCAACGATAGCCTCGGCTCGACCCAATCCGAGAAAGACTGCGGGATGTTCGAAAGCTGAATCGTGTTTGGCAAGAACCAAGTCTCGCAACCAGAAACGC
Organism: Planctomycetota bacterium; assembly: GCA_039027135.1. Lineage (GTDB taxonomy): Bacteria > Planctomycetota > Planctomycetia > Pirellulales > Pirellulaceae > Rubripirellula. The sequence goes on along the minus strand of JBCCKZ010000759.1, from coordinate 344 downwards.
TTTGGCAGTTCTCGCCATGGGTTTGCGTTGCAACCGAAGTCTGCTCGACCGTCGCAGAACTGATTTGTGTAGTCGGCGGCGATGGTGAGTCGTGCAGCCTGAACGCGACATCGCCGCCTGTGATTCGTAGGTCGTCGCCAAACTGACGCTCAACGGTTCCCGCGCCGGTGGAAACGCGAATCACATTGAAAATTGGATCATCGCTCGACGTTGATGGCTCACCTTCGTCAGACATTCCGTCGATGACTGTCTCGACGCAGACGTTCAACTCGTTATACGCAATTGCTGCACTGCCACTGTCGTAATACAGGCTTCGTGGTTGGTTGCTGATCGATTGAGTCTTT
>JBCCKZ010000758.1:0-3172 GCA_039027135.1 Planctomycetota bacterium | reverse complement strand
GAAAGTGAGCCATGGGCGGGATGCAGCGCAGTCGCAAAGGCACCGGGTAGGTTGACTTCGCAAGGATAGGGATGAAGAAAATAGAATAGAGTGGCGGGCTTGTTTTTTCATGTATGCCCAGTAGCTCCGTTCGCTCCGCTCACATTCAGCCCACGGCTCACACGCATGTTGACTACGTGTCACGAACTCCAAAACTCTCCGGATCAACAACCACCTTTTCGCGATTGAGGTCCTCCCATCGAAAGTTCTCAGGATCGATGCCGCTAGTTTCTTGGGCCCAATCAATGATCACATTGGAATCCAAGCCGGCCTCTCGATACTGACTCAGCCGCGTATCGCCATGCCGTTTTGCTAGGCGGCGGCCATCAAGTCCAACCACAAGCGGCACGTGAGCATAAGTCGGTGGTGAAAGCGATAGTGCTTCGTAAAGTTCGATTTGTCGGAAGACACTAGCGATTAGGTCATCGCCACGAACGACCTGATCCACTCCCATAGCGGCATCGTCAACGACCACCGCAAGTTGGTACGAAGGGCTTCCGTCCTTTTGAGTCACAGGAAAGTCACCCAAATCCCTTTTGGGATTGGCTTGCATATCGCCGAAAACTAAATCATGGACATACCGAATCGAATCGCTCGTCCGAAATCGCCAACAGAAAGGTCTTTCAGGAAGGGGATCTCCCACATGCCATCCTGAACAGGTTCCTGGATAAACCTTGGGTTCATGATCGAAATGCGGGGCCGATCCCGCTTCTTCAATATCCGATCGAGTGCACGTGCACGGATAGACGCGATCATTATCGATCAGCGTCTGCAGTGCTTCTTGATAGATCGGTAGTCGGTCGGTTTGCCGAATTGGACCGTCATCCCAATCAATTCCGATCCAGGACAGATCCTCGACGGCTTGTTGAACCGCCCAAGGTTTAACGCGAGGTGAGTCAACATCCTCAATCCGAAGCACAATCCTTCGCCCTGTCGCGCGGGCGGCCCAGTAAGCGATCAAATAAGTTCGCGCGTTTCCAAGGTGCTGAGCGCCAGTGGGCGACGGCGCGAGACGAGCGCCCAAAGCGGCCTCAAAACTCGGCATTGCCGGGCGTTCGCGGGAAGGGGATCACATCGCGAATATTTTGCATGCCCGTGATATACTGCACGGCCCGCTCAAGACCCAAACCAAAACCAGCATGGGGAACCGTTCCGAAACGCCGGGTGTCTAGGTACCACTCGTAAGCGTCCTGCTCAAGACCACCTTCATCCATACGACTTTGCAAAACTTCTAGCCGCTCTTCACGCTGACTGCCACCAATGATCTCCCCGACGCCAGGAACCAGAACGTCCATCGCAGCAACGGTTCGGCCATCATCGGACACTCGCATGTAGAACGGTTTGATCGTCGATGGGTAATCCGTCAGAATGACTGGACCGCTCACATGGGTTTCACATAGGTAACGTTCGTGCTCGGCCTGAAGATCACTTCCCCATGAGACGGGATACTCGAAGTCGGCTTTGCAACTCTCAAGAATCGAGACCGCCTCGGTGTAAGACATATGCACAAAGGGCTTTTCTAATAGCTGACTGAGTTGCTCGAGCTTTCCCTTTTCAATCCTTTGATCAAAGAAAGCCATGTCCTCCGCACACGATTCCAAACAGTCACTCACGATACGTTTGAGGAACCGTTCGGCAAGTGCCATGTTATCAGCCAATTCGTAGAAGGCGGCCTCCGGCTCCACCATCCAGAACTCGGCAAGATGTCGAGAGGTGTTGCTATTCTCAGCGCGGAAGGTCGGGCCATAGGTATAGATCCGCCCCAACGCTGTCGCATAAGCCTCACCAGCCAATTGTCCACTGACAGTCAGATAAGCCGGCTTATTGAAAAAATCCCACTCATAGTTCACCGGCCCACCTTTCTTGGCGAGCATCTCAAGGTCCAAGGTGGTTACACGGAACATCTCACCAGCTCCTTCGCAATCGCTGGCCGTGATGATCGGAGTATTTACGTAGAGAAAATTCTCTTCATCAAAGAACCGATGAATGGACTGTGAGATCTGGTGTCGCACTCTTGCAACGGCACCGAACGTATTCGTGCGAGGACGTAAGTGGGCCCACTCGCGAAGCTTCTCGAAAGTGTGACGTTTCTTCTGAAGGGGATATTCCTCAGCATCTGCCCACCCGATAACGCGGACGGAGTCCGCCTGCATCTCCGTTGCTTGGCCTTTTGCCGGCGACTCGACGAGCGTTCCGGTCACGACGAGACTGGAGCCTGTCGTTAGTTTTTGGATCTCGTCGGCATAGTTGCTCAGCTCACCCGGAGCGACCACTTGAAGATTACCAAAGCATGAGCCGTCGTTCACCTCAATGAAACTAAAGCCACCTTTGGAATCACGGCGCGTCCTCACCCAACCTCGCACTTCAATGTTGGGGCCAACCGACTCAGGCTGACGAGCTTGGGCAACAGTGATCCACTTTGTCATAGAGGATAAGTTTTCTTAGGAATGAGATGTCTGTGATTTTTGGGCGAAACCAATCACGCCGAGTAACAACATGATTGAAACAATGGCAAGGCCTATGTAGCCAGCAATACCTTTGCTTGAAAGGCCCCACACGGATGCAAAGCTCGCAGCCAACGTTGCAACACCCATCAAAACATTCCAAACCAAAGCCTGGACACCTTTCGGTTTGGAATCGCCCAAGGCGGATTTTGAATTCATCAACAAAAAGAATGAAACATAAGCAATGGGAAGCATCGCTCCACCAATGACGCTCGTGGGTAGGGCGAGCGCCGGCGCGGCGGCTCCCCAAACAAATGGCCCAAAAACCCCAACGGCGGGGATGAAACTACCAATGCGATGCATCGTTCCCTCCGCCGGCACATCGATCAGCTCACAAAAGGCGAAACCGTTGATCAACATCAGAATGATGATTGTTGAAAGTGCCATCCCGAGAACGCCCACACCGAACAATTTTTGAGCCACCGTGTCACCGACGAGAGGACTCAGGGTCTTGGCAAGAGAGAGGTTGTCTCGACCGGCCAACATTGCTGCGATTCTGCGGTCTGCTTCAGTGACACTCTCTGAACCTGCCGATTTCTCGAGCCCTTTAACAAGATCTTGGTAAGCCTTCACCTCTTTAGATGTAGTGAGGCCTTCGGCTTCCATCGCCAAAACATCGTCAGGCGATG
>JBCCKZ010000757.1:0-3185 GCA_039027135.1 Planctomycetota bacterium | reverse complement strand
CTCTTCCGAAGCTTGGCCCGACGTCTGTTGTTTTGACGATGACATTTACGTGTTTCCTTGTGATTTTAGGTGGTTATTCACGACCACTCATGAACGCACGTATGGCCCGTATTTCGCCAGGGCTTGCGCTGCATAACATAGTATTTTCGCTCAGCATGCGTCTACAGCTTTCAACTATGTCAACGCGGGTTGTTCTTGGTACAATTTCTAGCAACTAAGGCATCGTTCCCTTCGTTCAGGGAGGTGTTGTAAAAACCTTTCATTAGGCGACCTAAACCAAACTAGCTCATGACTTGGTTTCTGTACCAACTTCTTTCCTACTCGCTACTGGTGTGGCTGCTCTTTGTGGCCATCACTGCCATTGCTTCGTTTGTGGGCCGCGGCTGGGGCATCATCTTTGTCCACATCGCAATAGCTTTGGTCGTCATGTGGCTCGACGCGCAATGGGCGCAATCCGAAATCGCTAAGCCAGACTGGGACGGCGCACCTGATCAAGGCATCGTATTCATTATCGGTGTGCTTATCCGTGTCGTATTCATCAACGCAGCACTATTGCCTATTGCCTTTATTTGTTGCTGGCTTTCTGTGAGACGACGTTCGATCGCGGCACAAACGGTCGCCTAACTTCTTAGGATTTGGTGCCAGCGAGCTTGCGAGTCTGGCTCTCAATCCTTGTTCAAGGCGAGTTGTGGGCGGGATTTGCGTCGGTCCGGCTTTAAGGGGTCGGGAGCAATAGTGTTCGGCACAGTTCATGCTGTACGTTCGCAGGATCTTCGATGGGATAACTTGAGAACACACGATGCGCAAAGTGGCGAACTGCGTCAATCGATGAAATGCTGACCGCGCAGCATTCAACGCAGGAAAGCAATTCGCGCATGGCTCCCTGAGGCGATTTTACGATTTTTTTGACGCGTGCTCCTTGTTCCGCTTGAGCTTCTCAAGATGAGCGACCAGTTCCTCCTCGCTCGCTAAGCCCATGAAGTAGTAGCTAATCATCTCAAAAGTCCGTTTCGTCGGCTTGCGACCGGTCCAGAGATTGATCAGTAGGCACGCAATGATCGCACAGTAAACCTGGATCTCGATGCCATTTTGACTATGGCTGATCAGGTGCGAGCAGCCCAAAAGCTGCTTGTAAAACCGAAAAAAGATCTCGACTTGCCATCTCTGCGAGTAAATCAACGCAATCGTTTCGGCGGGAACATCCAGCAGGTTTGTCGCAATTCGCAGGATGCCATCGCTGTCGGGTGCTTTGGAACCCTTGACCTTCCCACCCGTACGATTCTTGTGAGGTGTGCAGCGGACTTGGATCATTCGGATGCGGTGATTCGGCTTGGAAGAGTTTTTGCTCGAACCACCAAGCGATATGAGTTCGTCACGCAAGACACCGGCTTCCACCGCGGCCTCAGAGAGTTCGCGAGTCTCGTTCACCTCATAGGCGCTGTTGTCACGCAACCGGCAAACGTAGCTGCTCTGCTTGCCGACGATTGAGTTAAACAGCCCGAATTTCGCGTAGCCGCGATCCATCACATAGAGGTGGTCCGGCTCAATCGTTCTCTCAGCCACCGCGCGTTCGTCGTTCTTGCCGCCGCCATTGGCAGTCACATCGATTCGCGTCGGAACAGAACGGTCGACTTCAAAGTGTGTAAGCAGTCGCCACTGCACCAAACCACTACCTTTGGTTTGTTTTAGCAGCGAGGCCTGGATGAGATTCGGAAGTGCGGAAACGACTGATCCATCGACAAGTGTAATTGTCTGATTGATTTGGCTTAATCGCTTGTCACGGCCCACCGGCGCCGCTCGCTCTCCTAGTTCCGCGATGATCTCCTTGAGACGCTGGGCATCAAATAAACGCGATGCCTCGCTGAATGACCCCAGAGATGTTCGACTACAGCCAAGCTTCTTTTGGACTTTTTTCAGCTCACTTGCTTGAACGATCGCCCTCAGGCTCGTCACTGTTGGGTTGAACATGCAAAGCAAGACAAGCACACTGTATTTGTCGAAGTGCAAGTCTCGGTTCTTGGCTTTGTCTCGCTCGCACTTTTCGCCGTGCAATCGCTCCAGCAGGGGTAGAAGCATCTCAAAGTACTTCAGTCCCTGGAGGTCCTTGCTTCGCAAAGAGGGGGAATTCGCTGCAAGATTATCTGGGGCAACTGATTTTTCTGCCTCGTCGTGTTCAGGCATGATCGACTTGATATCACGCTTTCGACGTTTTGCGATTCGATTTGTTTTTTCAGAAGAGCTTGGCACGGATGTGAGGTGAATTGATGACATACTGACAGAGCAAAAACAACATTGTGCCTATGCGCAAATGCCGTGCCAAAAAGCATGTAAATCGCCTGCGCAAATTTCGTGCCGAACACTATTGGGTCGGGAGCGTTTGCCGGAACGGCTCTTCGGGTGCTGCGCAGAATTGACTTCCGACCTTTTAAAAACCTACACGTGACGCCGCGTAGCGGCTCATTTGAACATGGTTTTTACGCTAGGCATGTGGCACGGATTCTTCCTATGTCAACGATCGCAGTTTTTGGTATGCTTTTGGCGTTTCAAGTATTGTTCGCTTCTTTTGGGTCGGTGTCGTGAAGACCTTCCGTTGTGCATTCTACACCAAGGAGGCCCAATGCTGACCTCAAGCTACAATGTCGTCATTCGCCAAGAGGGTGAATGGTGGATTGGATGCATCGAAGAGGTGGCTGGCGTGAACTCGCGGGGTGCTACTCGTGACCAACCTATCGCAAACCTTCGCGGTGCGCTCGCTCAAGGAATCGAGATGAACCGCTACGACGCAGGGAAGGCCGCTGGCGCGGGCTATGACGCATTGTTTTGCTTTGGACTCGCGGGTCTTGAGTTCAGTAACACGACAAAAGAGTTTGATAGCTGAGGTAAAGGCCTGAACGGTTTCCGCGGCCAGTGACTTGGGTTGTCTCGAATTAAGGGGGAAGTCAATTGCCGGAAAGGTACTTAGGTTGCTCCGCAGAATCAGCTCTTGACCTCTTAAAAGTCACCCGGGTTACTCTTGCTATAATGCTTCACAACTTAGGTATCGTTCGCCTCGACAAGGGCCGTATCGCAAATCCTTCCGTCAGACGATTCTGCCGAAACGTTGCGAAAGTCGAAAACACCCGTGATCGGCTTTTACACTGGTGTCGCATTGCTGGCAGGCTTTGGCATCTTGTATCTGGTGCTAT
>JBCCKZ010000756.1:0-3189 GCA_039027135.1 Planctomycetota bacterium | reverse complement strand
GGCTGAAAAGAGCTTTTCGCCTACAGAGATGAATTGTCCCGATTCGAGGCTGACGTTCCCGAGTCTGCATGGAAAAGGAGCTCGGATCTCGCAGCGTTCAAGATCCCGCTGCCGTTCGGCGAGGTTTGCTTCTGCAACTCGTAGAGCCGCTTGCGCCGATTCGACTTGGGCTGGCAGTAAGTTCAACTTGTTCTTGGCCGACTGAACGAGCTGCTTTTGAGTGATCAAGGAGCGCCGAACGCTATCTAGTTCGGCGGCCGACGAAGCATTGCTTCTTGTCAGTTGCCGCATCCTTTCCATTTCGGCGTCTGCTACCTCAAGCGACTCTTCTTCGAGCCGCAACAACTCGCGATAGTTCGTTTCGTTGGTTTTCAACTCCGCCAAGTTTGCTTCAGCACGCGCAATCTCCGCCTTCAATCGTGAGATCACCAAATTTATGTCTGTGTCGTCAATTCGGACCAACAGTTCGTCTTCAGCGATCGTACTTCCGGCCTTCAAGCGAGGATGGACCTCGACAATGCGCCCTTTTACTTCGCATACCGCTTGCCACGTTCTTTTGGGGCGAGATTCCCCCAGGCCAATCGCCTTTGGAACGATTGGAAGTTCTTTGGCGGTGATGACCCGCAGCGGCTGAGCGACTTCACTGACCTCGCGCTTCTCCGGAGCTGATCGAAACTGTGCAGATATCGTTAGGATTGAGGCTCCAACCACGATAGGAATTGAGAGTAAGAGAAGGCGTCCCGCCCAGGGAAATCGGTGTTGCTTCATCATGGTGCTATCAAGTTGTGCGGCGAGCTTCGTTCCGGTTTAGCTGCCGCTCGTTCAACGAAGAACAGCCAGCCGCAAACGTGCTGCGACTGGCCGTTGATTTGATTAATTGTCCTTCGACGTCTAGCTTGAAGATCCGAACATGCCGAGAATCTCAAGAACGAACGGTGGGGGGCCAGGGAGAGAGTCACCTTCGCCGTTCTCCCACGCTTCGATAACTTCTGGTGGTGGACCAGGAAGTCCAATTTCGATCGCACGCTGATGCATTTGAGCTACCCAAGGAGGCATTCCAGCCGGGCGTTCGTTGCCACCGGCTTTCATTTCAACCACCCAAGCTGGTGGGCCAGGTAGCAGGTCACCCAAGCCGGCTTCCCACGCTGCTACGACTTCCGCGGGCGGACCGAACGGGCGATCTTCTGCAGTTCCATCTTGAGCGATCGCGACTGTAGAGAACGCGAGCATCAAGGCGACCGAACTAGCGAATCGTTTCATTTCAAAGTCTCCATTGTCAGTAAAGAAGTTTTCCAGCGTCGACATCAGGCCTGAAGATCAACCGCTTCAATCACAGTAGTGAAGGCTCGATGTAGGGAGGTTACACCAGAAAACAAATTTTTGACGATGGCGAGTGATCCTTGCCATTCAGTCCGCCGCAAATATGCGTGGCGACGGTGAGCGCCCCGAGGCCGCCCCTATCAGCACTCTGCAACAAGGCTGAAAAGCAGTTGGCTCGTTTTGCTAAGGGCTTCCAACAGAATCTGGATTCAACGGCAAGAAGGACTTACGAACCCAGTCTGCGGTAGAAAGCCAGCGTTGTTTTTGCTTGTCATTGAGTAACGCTGAAACTTCTTCTTCCAATAAGTCAAACTCAGCGTGAATCTCGGGAGATGAGTCCTGACGGACTTCTTCAATCCGCCCATGCCGCTTGGTGATCACTGCCAAGACTGCCTGAGACTGGTCGTCTGTTAGCCCCAGTCGACTGGTGAGCGTGTCGGTGATCTCTGCCGGAAGCACCTCGGGATGGGCGCGATAATGCTGCATCCGCGTTAACACATAACGCGATGCTCCAACGGCTCCGACACCAATTCCACTGGCGAAAACGACCAGCAACACGATAGCTTGGACCCAGACCGGCAGCGCTTTTCGCCACCGCTGAGGTTTGGTTGTCGAAGACGAATTCAGTGAACCCATGGATGAACCTAAATGAGCCAATAACTGATCCAAGGCTCCGTCATCGTGGAGAAACTTGGGAAGAGTACTACCATGATCGACGCCGCAATAGCCAACAGACCGCCGCCAAGAACAAGCGGTGTCTTGTCGACTGCCAAGCCCACCGAGTCATAGCTGGTCAACGTCGCCAGTACGCGATCAGTAACATCGACAGACAACCCCTGATCTTCGTCAGAAAATTTGACACGTTGACGGAGCCATTCTTCAAGATCATGTGATTTCATTGAGCTTCCTCCAAGAGCTTCTTCAGTCGTTTTCGAGCGCGGTGAGCTTGGACTTTAACCAGAGACTGAGTCCAGCCGGCCAGCTTGGCTGCTTCGGCGACGGAGAGGCCGTCCCAGTAGAGAAGCGTTAAAACAAGACGATCGCGAGGTGCGAGTTGCGACAACATCACGTGCAATTGCTCACGCGCATCGCTCGCATCTTGTGGTGGCTCCGTTGTAGAGGGAAATGTAGCGGCCTCTTCACGAAGTTTCTCCAATCGGTTCTTATCGCGGGCTGCCGTCTGCCAGTAACGATATCCAACACGAACGGCAATCTTCCTCAGCCAGTGCTCAAATGGGCTCTTGGCTTTGTAGCTGCTAAGACTCATGAACGCCTCGACAAACACGTCATGCACAAGCGTGTCAATCGCAGCCGGGTCGCGACTGAAACGTCGCATTTGCGCACCGATGGTCGCTTGATAAGTCTCCACAATTTTTCGGAACGCATTTCCGTCCCCGCTGCAAGCAGAACTGATGAGGGAGGCATCGACATGCTCAGAGGCGTTCGTTTCCTGTTCGGCCCTAACCGCAAACATCGCGCAGCGTTCGAGTAACATACGGAGCCCATGATCAAGATCCGCAATTGGACGAGCACTACGATTTTTCAGAGGAAGTTGCATGCTTCTGCTTGCTTATTCCATGTGATATCTAGGGCTCCGAGCCTGCTTGGGCGAAGACCGGCGGTCTCAATGGGCGATTGGCTGCGTTCTTGCGGCCGATGATTTCTCCAGGCTTACCTTGCATCGAGTCTTGCATCTTCTCGCGTTCTTCCGCATCAATAAAGCCATTTTTGTTTTTGTCACCTTTAGCCATCATGATCGATTGTACAAACTTTGGCATGGGAGATTCTGCGAGTTCTTCCGGGCTGATCTTGTCGTCATTGTTCACATCAAACGTCATCAGCAATTGGGCAGGTCCGACACTGTTTCCG
>JBCCKZ010000755.1:0-3192 GCA_039027135.1 Planctomycetota bacterium | reverse complement strand
TGCGGGCCCTTGGCAGCCATTCACAAGCCAACCGGATTCGCGAGTTGTATTTACCTTTGCTATATCAATTGCTCCGATGATCGGCGCGCTAGATCAGCAGCAAGCTTGCTTCGGTGTTTCCGCCGCTGCAGCTTGGGCATCGAGCTGAGTCGCTGAAACCGATGCAGCCGACTTCACGAAGAAGTCGCCATGCCTGCATTCGGTGAACTGCACGTCCGCGCCGAACGGCGAAGGAGACGACCTATTGTGAGTAGCGGGTCAAATCCCGTTGCCTCAACTTGTTCAGGCGAGCACCTTTCAGAACCTCTTTCCAGTCAACTGCGTGCAAATAGTTCAAACTTGTCTCGTTGCCATGGGGCAACTGGATGAGAGTGATTCATTGGTTCGCTTTGCTTCCCTCGAAGCTTGTCAAACCTCAGTCTCGTAACTCATGGGCACATACTCGGAGAGTGAGTCCCCGCTGCGTGTTGCCATCTTCTATCCCGCATAGTGCGGCGGAATAACACTGCTGTCGCCGTGTTTGCGTGGCGAGACTTCGTTTAGAATGAGGAAGGAACATCCGCCGCCTGATAGGCCGAAACTCGGAGGCGTGGTATACCCATATCAAATAGTCCAGGCAGTTTCATGAACGCAGGCTCGGGAGCAGGAATCGGCACGGTTGTGGGCTTAGTCATTGGCTTAACTACCGGGCAGTGGTGGTGGATTGGAGTCACGATAGGGATTGGTGTGGGAATTGGTGCGGGCCTGCAAAACGCAAGCAACCAAAACAGTCAGCGGAAAAGCGGCGAGAGCGAAGACTAGCGATGCGTTTTCCTGGCGTACGCACAGATGGCACCTAATAACAGCCGCGCCAGTTCTGGGCCTCATTCAGTATCAAATACTACAGGCAGTGTTATGAACGCAGGCTTGGCAATCGTAATCGCAATAGTGGTCGGCAGTACCATCGGAGCAATTACCGGGCAGTGGTGGTGGCTCGGAATCACCATACCGATTGGCATTGCAATTGGTGCGGGCGTGCACAACGCAGGCAAACAAAACAGTAATCCGCAAAGCGTCGAGAGCGAAGAATAGCAACGCCCCCGTTCCGGCCCTCTTTTTAGGGTGTGAGCTTCGCAGAATTCGTCTGTCCCGGACACCGAAGGCACTTGCTTCGGTAGCCGCATCGGTGTACCCGCCGATGTAGAACCCAATAGCGTCTATGAGCCATCGGCCGATGCAACCGAGGAGAGTTGACGACGGAAAAGGCGCGTCAGTCAAAGGCCAGAATCGTGCCCTTGTCGCCTCTGCAAACATGCGCACGCGCGTGTCGTATGGCGAGAGTGCAGCCCTCGCTGGCCGTTGTCGTCATGCCGACGTGGTCGACGGCATTCAGCAGACTGTTTTTGGCATCGTGAGCCGCCAGCAACTTCTGCAGTCGGCTTTTCAGGTCCGGATCGTCCTGGCACTGTGCTGACAAGACTTCCTGGCGTTCCTGGGCCAAAAAAGTTGGCAACAAATCCCAGGCCCGCCGAACGAACATGGATAACATCGCCAAGCACCCAACCGGAATGGTGACGAAGGTAGGTAGCTCGGCCAATGCTCGACACATGAATGACCTCTAACGAGCGACAAGGACGGGTTCAGGCGATTCGTCCACGGTTTGGGCGGACGACTGAATCTCGTCGTCGTGTTGAAGGGTCTTCGGAGGAAACCAGCGCAGCCAGTTCGGGTCGTCGATACGTCGCAGGAACGCTCGGCTCCACTTGTGTGCGTAGTACTGGTAGAAGCCGGCGTCGACGGATTGTTGCATCAATGACGTCGCCGCGCGGCGATTTCCTTCGGCCAGTTGATCGACGGCCAATGTGAGGTAGCCGTAGGTCGCGATTCCGCGCTCCGTGCAAGTCACCCTCTTCACGTCGTCGGCGGAAATCGACGGATCGCGACGCATTTATTTTACTAGCATCATGCCACGTTCACGATTGGCCCCAATGAAGAAATTTTTGTAGGCGTAATGAACTCGATCAGCAACTTTGTGGAGCAATTTATCGTCCGCGCCAAGCATTCGCAGCGCGACCCAATCTAGCTCGGCATAAACACCAGTGTAGGGATCTCGCAATCGTTCATCCAAATCTTTTTCGAGTTGCTGTTGGATTGTTCTAGCGTCGGCCTGATCAGAATCCATCGCCAAGAAGGCCGGAATATAAGCGGTCAAGTTTCGCAACCGCGACGGAGCCTCGTTGTAAATTTGAAGTGCGAGTTGTGTGTCACCGCGTCCGTAAAGCAAAGACGGCATCATGACTTCGAAATATCCGTGCGTCTGATAGCCATCGGCTTTCCAACCTGACGCCATGCGCTGACGCGTGAGATCGATCATTGCTTGTTCTTCATCGGCGATCATGTAGTAATTCAACAGAGGCAGCGCCGACTTTTCATCCCGAAACGTTTCAGCTGTTAATTCATCCGCGATGTCTTTCGCTTCGGCAAGGTAGCGTTGATGATCACCGTGATTTCCAAGATCGCGGTGGATCAGAGCCAGCGTCAGATTTGCATTCATTAAATTGAATCGAAGGTTGACCGACTTGTCCCATTGATCGCGTACGAATTCGAGCTTGTTCCGGGCTTGTTCGGCATGATCGCGTCCATCTTGGCGATCCCAGACGCCCATGGCATAGACCAGCTTCGCTTCGGCCAACATGACTTGCTCGGCCAGATGAGTCCGACTGCTTTCCGCTTGCGCGGTCGTCAGCAGTGCGATCGCTTGATCAGGCGCGAACCAGTGCAGCGCGTATCCTTTGAACAGTCGATCAGAGTTATTGTTCACAGGAAGATCCGCCACCGCCTTAAGCTTCGTCAGGTAACCATCTTCGTCACCGCTGAGAAAACTAGAGATTGCGAGCAGCGACTGGGCGGTCGTGTTGCCAGCGCCGGAGGAGGATGCGGAATCAAACTTCGCGCGAGCAGCGATGTCTTTACCGCTGAACATCAGAATCTGACCTTCAAGCAAGTCCTGTTCAGCCTTGGTCAGCGAATCCCCTCCAGCCACCAGAACGGCACGAGCGTCATCGAAACGCCCCGACATTGCCAATTCGGTCACGCTGGCTTTGATGTTGGCTCTGTTTTCATTCCGCCGCTTAAGATCCCATGACACGAGACCAGCGATGATCAGCACGCCAGCAACGACCAACGCAGCAAAAGTCGGATTCCTGCGGATGA
>JBCCKZ010000754.1:0-3203 GCA_039027135.1 Planctomycetota bacterium | reverse complement strand
TCGTAGTCGGCATCGGTAAGCAAATCGATCGGTTTGGAGATATTGATTCCAGCATTGGAGACCAAAATCTCGAGACTCCCGTGCTGCTCTAAGACTTCGGCGACAGCTTTGGCTCCATCACCACGAACACTTGCGTCGGCCTTGACGGCTCGGGCCGTGCCGCCCGCGTCAACGATCTCTTTTACAACTTCATCCGCATTCGCCTTTGAACCGACGTACGTCAGAGTGACGGTTGCCCCGTCGGCTGCCAGTCTCTTAGCGATCGCCGCACCGATGCCGCGGCTAGCGCCCGTTACCAGTGAGTGTTTACCTTCAAGTGGCTTGTTCATGCTTTGCTTTCCTTATGCTGCCGAGATGATTGTCTTGCCGAAGCTCCTGCCGCTCATGAACGACTCGAAGGCTCGCGGAGATTCTTCGAAACGGAAGCGAGCATGAATGGGAATCTCGATCTGGTTGACTTCGACCGCCCTTAAGACGCGCTCCAACATTACCCGCGAGCCGACCATGACCGGAATCACCGTGACTCCACCGACAAGCAAATCCAATACGTTGATGGGTGGGCCATCGAAGCCTTTGAATCCGATCTGCATCACACGGCCTCCCTGTGCTGCCGCCTTGATCGATGTCGCGATCGAAGGCGGACCGGCAGTCTCCAGGACGACGTCGGCGCCGACTCCGGCAGTTAATTCTCGCACTGCCAGATCCCAATCCGGTCGTTGGTGGTAATTGATTCCAAAATCTGCTCCCAGTTCCTTCGCAACACTAATCTTTGCGTCATCCGAGGATGTGATTCCGAACCGGGCTCCAGCCGCTTTCGCAAGCAGCATCGCTGTAAGCGAAACGGTGCCAGTGCCAGTCGCCAGAACGGTTTGCCCTGGCGTAAGCGGCCCCGATTCAAACAGCGCGTTCCAAGCGGTCACAGCGACACAAGGTAGACACGCGGCTTGTTCAAACGAGATCGAGTCCGCCAACTTGACGACTGCCATCTCCTCAATCACGACGTCGCTAGCCAAAACGCCGGAGCGTATCTCGCCGAGTGCGCTCATCGCCATATGAGACTCGAAGGGGCCGCTCTGATGAGCAGGATTGAAGGTAATGACCACGCGGTCGCCTATCGCCACACGTGATACACCCTCCCCAATCTCTTCCACGATGCCCGCACCGTCTGATAAAGGGATGATCTCATCTCCCAGTGGCATCGGAGACTGTCCCATGGCTGCCATGATGTCTCTGGCATTGATCGAGTTTGCTTTGATGGCGATTCGAACTTCACCTTTTCCGACAGGCCGTTGAGTAGTGGTTTTCAGCTGTAGCGAACCAATACCTTGGCCCGGCTTGAGTGTCCAAGAACTAGTCATTGAGTTTCCTTGATGATGATATCTTCGTCAGAACGTTTAGAGCATCGCGTTCGAGCACGAGAGGCGATGCTGCAATCTTGCTATGGCTCGAGAAGCATTTAGAACATCCCGTTTGCATGAGCCATTTCTGCCGGAATCTCTTGAATGACGTCCCAATGTTCAGCGATCTTTCCAGCGTCGACTCGGAACAAGTCGTAGATCGCGACCGGTTTTTCATTCCATGAACCCTCGCTCTGCGTCAGTACAAAGTTTCCTTCGCCGATAACTCGGTGGATTCGATGATTGTGTATCTGTGTTAAAGCCTGTTTGAGAGCATCGGGGCCATCTTCAACCAGCGGATTGTGCTGGTCGTAGACGCCGTCGCGAAGGTAGTCCTCCATCTTGTCGGTCTGTTCATTGATGAGGACTTCAGTGACAAAGCTCTCAACAAGTGCTTTGTTCTCTTCGGTCTTGTTGGACTCGCCGATGTCTGTTGCTCCATCGGTTTGACTTCGCCCGCTTGCCGTCGTTTCGTGTTCAGCAATGATGGCATCCCAGTGCTCGGCAACTCTCCCGTTCTCGATCCGCCAGACGTCGAAAGCGATCACGGTCTTGGCTCCGAAGACGTCCGCGTTCGCGTAGGTCGTATGGGTCAGGACTAGATCGTCGTCTTCGAGCATCCGATGCGTCTCGTAGGTGAGGCCTGCTTCTTTTAGTACCGGAAGCAAGTTGATGATCGCGTCGAGTCCCGATGGAACGTGGGGATTGTGCTGGATGTAGTCTTTTGTCAGCGACTTGCTCAATGCCTCCGCGTCGAAGTCTTTGAAGAGTGCATTCATGGCTTGTTTGCAAATAGCCTTGTTGTTCATGGCGATTCTCCCTTTGATTCTGTTCGCGTCGGTGCGAACACAGATTGCGATCAGTAGTGGCATCAAACACGATTCAAATTCGGATGCTGAAAAAGCTGGCATCTCGCAGCCAAGTGATCCGATGTGTTGCTCGCGAGATGGTACCCATAACGCACTAGGTATCAAGAACGCACTTATAGGTAACCTGGTATGTTTGTGGATACTCCCTGCGGACGAAGGCCATCCGTTCGCAGCATAATGGTGCCTTTTGTCCGAGCTGCTAGCTTGCCGGAGACTTCCGGAGAAGGTACTTTTTTCCCTGTTAGTATTATTTTCGCACCATAGTCTTACATGCTTCCCATCACCGTGAAGAACAAGGCGGAGGCCGCCCTTTGCCCGATTCGAAATGTACTGGCGAACGTCAACGGCAAATGGCAGATGCTGATCTTTCTGGCCCTTGAAGATGAGTCGCTTCGCTTCGCGCATTTGAAGCGAACCGTCGGCGACATCACTCAGCGAGTGTTGACGGAGAACCTACGCAGCTTGGAACGAGATGGATATCTAACGCGCACCGTCGACCCTGGGCCGCCCATCGCCGTTTCGTACGCATTGACTCCAATGGGTCTGTCGCTGGTCAAAAAAATCAAGCCGCTTGTTAAGTGGGCGTGCGATGCTTTCGACAGTGTGACCGCGTCTCGAGCGGAATTTGAGAGCCGCAAGGTTTAAGAGCTGGACTCGGCCGTGAGCGCAAGCGGCAGTCAGCGCTTTCCGAATTCAGCACCCATCGAGCGCAGTTAGCTGTTGGATAGTCGCGCACGTGCTGGATCATGGACTGGGCAACTCGACACATCTGTTGTTCGGCTCCTACCACTCGCCATCGTTCAAAGTAAAAGCTCGCCGGTGGCTTTCGAGAAGGTATCACCTCATGAACACATTTCGACTGTAGTGGCGCCGCGGTGGAAGTTGCGAATTCAGTGAACTGAAAATCATTAGTGGTGGAAGAAGAAAGAGGAAGGTG
>JBCCKZ010000753.1:0-3206 GCA_039027135.1 Planctomycetota bacterium | reverse complement strand
TCCGGTAAAGATGTAACGCCAGAAAGTAGTTTCGAAATCGCGTCATCGATGAGCCCCGGCGTACCTGCCTTACGAACTTCGTTCAGAAGTTCGGATTCGTCAGCGTTATCGTCGATCATTTCGGCAAGGCGTTGGTCAATGGCTAGCATCTCAAACATCGCGACGCGTCCGTTGTAGCCTCGGCCTGCACAATACACACAACCCGTTGGTTCATAGATTGTTTTTCCGGCTAGGTCGCGGCGACCCAGTGAGAGTGCTTCGGTTGTCGTCATTGGTCTTGGTGCGCGACATTGAGGGCACAACCTGCGAACGAGACGTTGCGCAATGGCCATTCGAACGGTCGCAGCGATCAAGAAACGCTCCATCCCCAAATCAGCCAAACGTGTGATCACGCCTACGGCCGTGTTCGTATGCAACGTGCTGAGGACGAGGTGTCCCGTCAGCGATGCCTTGACGGCGATATTAGCGGTCTCGTTATCTCGTATTTCTCCAATCATCACGACGTCGGGGTCATGCCGCAAAATACTTCGGAGTGCGCGGTGAAAACTTACTCGGTCCGTGCCATCGACTTCAACCTGCGAAGCTCCAGCGATCTCGTATTCGATCGGATCTTCGACGGTGATGACATTCCCGCCACGCGTTTCCAGCAACTCCGTTAAGGCAACGTACAAAGAAGTACTCTTTCCGCTACCCGTCGGCCCCGTCAGCAAGATCATGCCGTGGGGACGATTGATGGCACTTCGAAAAGACTCGATGCCTTTATCGTCCATACCAAGACGTTCCATCGTCAACGACGCTGACGCGGTCGCCAACAGTCGCATCGTTGTCCGTTCGCCAAAACGTGTGGGTAATGTCGCAACCCGAAGGTCGAGTTTTCGACGGTTGGGGCCAACCCGCGTGTTGAATCGTCCGTCTTGAGGTGCGCGTTTTTCAGCGATGTCCAAACCTGAGAGCACCTTAATTCGACTTGTCACCGGACCATGAGCATCCTTGGATAACTCGCGATAGATTTCTAGTGCACCGTCAACACGAAAGCGAATTTGGAAAGATGTTTCAGTAGGCAAAAAGTGAATATCCGATGCTTCACGCATGACGGCAGCCAATAGTACTTCATCGCATATCGAAGCCGCATCATCGGCCTCAGCCGCCTCGCCACGCCTTGCTGCACCGGGGCCCGCGACACCTGCAGGCATCGAGACGCCACCATAGATCCGCGTCAGTGCCGCGCGCAGACGTGCCGGATCCGTTTCGATCATATGAACATCACATGCGGTTGCCTTGCGGATCGCTTGCGCAGTTGCTTGATCCTCAACGTCACAGCACGCCACTTGGACCACGCCGTCGAGCTGGCACAATGGTAGTACTGACTTGCGCAGCGCCAATGAAGCCGGAATCTTCAAAGCCCAGACGGGATCAACCCTGACGTCTTCTATCTCTAGCAACTCGGGTTCGGTATCGGGTGAACCAATGCTCATTGAACTTTCCTCTGTCGCATTCTCGCAAAGCGATCGGCAACAATGGCAGGGTTGTTGGCGTATGCCATCGCTGTTCTCTCGCTGATCAAACCTTCCTTCATCAATCGAGCTAGGTCCTGATCAAGCGTCTGCATGCCGGCGGCCGATCCTGATTCGATCACTGAATAAATTTGATGGCTTTTCCCACTGGCCACCAGGTTGGCAACGGCAGAGTTGACTCGCATGACCTCGCTCGCGATCACACGACGTTTCACCTCGTTGGATCCTCGTTGTTCGTCGGCAATCACGGCCGGGCCATCAGCCACAATCAGCTTTTGCGAGATGTTGGCACGCAGCACCAAGGCTAACTGCCGCCTGACTCCAGCCTGTTCTTCCGCCGGAAAAACACTGGTGATTCGTTCGATCACACCGACGCTGTCTCCGGCGTGGACTGTAGTAAAGACCAGGTGCCCCGTTTCGGCCGCCGTGATTGCGATGCGAATGGTTTCTAATTCGCGGATCTCACCTACCAGAATCACGTCTGGGTCTTGTCGCAGGGAAGCCACGAGCGCGTCATGGAAGCTCGGGCAATCAATTCCCAACTGTCGTTGATGCACCAATGACTTTTGAGAGGGATGTAGATACTCGACTGGATCCTCAATCGTGATGATATGCGACTGGTGTTGTCGATTGATGCGATCGATGAGTGTTGCCAAAGTCGTCGACTTACCACTTCCGGTGGGGCCGGACACGATAACTAGTCCATCACGAAGATCGGCCAATGAGTAGAGCGAATCGGGTAGGCCCAACTCAGAGAGCGGCCTGATCTGATCGTCCAAACGACGGATGGCGATTGCCAGAACACCCTGACTTACGTAAACGTTGAATCGGTACCTCGACCCGTCGCGTCCGGTTAACGAGCCGTCAATGGCACCTCGCCGGGTAATCTGCTCATCGAGTGTTTCCCCCACCATGGCCAACGCGAGTTGACGTATCCGATCCCCATCAAGTCTCTCGAATTGATCGGCACGGATCATTCGACCACGATTGCGGAAAAATGGGACTTCGCCTGTGCCGAGGTGTAAGTCGGACGCACCGAGCTCGACACAATGATCGAGTAGTTGATGCAAATGGTTGTGTGCGTTGGTCGGCGAGGAAACGTTACCAGTCTTGCTGGGCTGAATTGCTGGAACCGAAGATGGGGTGGTGGTATCTACCATGTGAGATACTCATTGGTAGAAGCCGAAGATGCCGAGCCACTCACTTGACGAACCGCCGCGTTGGTCTTGGCTTCTACACGACTTACCTGAGCGGAGTGAGCCGTGAACCGAATGTGAGCGAAGCGAACTGTTCGATGGTTGGTGGGGGTGCCTGGCATAAATAAATCTCCCACTTTTATCCTACTCTTAATCTTCGCTCAGCGATCTTGCCCGGTGCCTTCACGGCTACGCCGCATCCGGCCCACGGCTCACTGAAAACTGCGGTTTCTCCAGACTTGCATTTCGGGCTGGCATGGTTCATCCGCGAATTCCAACTTCAAGCTTCCAAATCGGTCGCCGCGTTTCGACATCGATCGGATCAAGCGAGATCGAAAGAACACTGACGGCAGGTAGACGCTCATCAAGGTCATGCAGTGCTTTGATCAGATTGATGAAGCTTCCCTCAAGCTCGATCTGAAATCGCGAGATAGGCGGCAACTCGATTCCCAGTAATCGCCCAAGTGCCTTCCGCTCCGCAGACACCAATCCATTG
>JBCCKZ010000752.1:0-3207 GCA_039027135.1 Planctomycetota bacterium | reverse complement strand
TTTCCCAGACGATCTCAAGGTGTTGAAGGTGTTCATGCTGGGGTGTTTCGGTGAGGGCAACACCTTCACGGCAAATGATGGAACGGC
Source organism: Planctomycetota bacterium (assembly GCA_039027135.1). Lineage (GTDB taxonomy): Bacteria > Planctomycetota > Planctomycetia > Pirellulales > Pirellulaceae > Rubripirellula. Next base: position 3,120 of record JBCCKZ010000752.1, on the reverse strand, counting down.
GATAGCTGGTGTGGAGAAGGAAGTCTCGCAGCTGTTCTTTTTCTTCTGCGGGCGTCTGCGCAATCGCGGCGCGACCATGAGAGTCGAGTCCGAAACCGGAAGCAAGCTTGAAGTCCGCATCCGCGACGTACTTGAGGCCTTGTCGGTTTACATGCTGTTCAAATTCGCGAAAGTAAAACGACTGGCTATGGCCTGTAAGGTAATCGTGATAAAGATAGGTATCTCTTCGTTGACGAAGGTCGTCACGAACTCGATGGTAGTAGGCACCGTGAGCGGTACTTGCAGGCGTGACAGATGCTAGAAGCTCGACGGCACGACGCGCCTGAGCGATCTGTTGCTCGGGGGGATCGGAACGATTCACCCTTTGGAGCATAAACTCCCGCAAACCCTCCATCCAATTCCAACCCGGGCGGGTGTTGTACGAAATGGCAGCGACTCCGTCGTCTCGCAAACACTCACGACAAATGCGAAGAATGGCATCTCGTGCCTCACCGGTTACCCAGGAATAGACACCCGGAACAAGTACATAGTCGAATTTGCCTAGCTCCTTGTCGACATTGCATAAGTCGGCATGCTGAAAGGAGATGTTGGAGAGCCCCAGTGTTTCGACTGCTTGACTAGCTTGTTCGATCCGTTCGATGGCGAGGTCAATTCCGACAAAGGTACTATCCTGAAACTCCGCTGCATAAGGAATTAAATTCGTTCCGTCGGCGCATCCGAGTTCAAGGACACGGCAGTTCGAGATGTCTGCGGGTTGGAGACCGAACATCGCTGATGCAACTTCCAAATGCCGAAGATGAATCAGCGGATCCGGGGCTCCTGTGTAGGCGACCCGGTCGTAGGCAAACTCACTCGGTTGGCCAAACGGTCTGTCGGGCTGCATTGGCTCGGACTCGCCTTTCGAATTCATACTTATTTTGTTCCGCTGGTTTCTCGCGTTCAGTAAGCAGGCGTGCTTGTAGCCGAAGGTCGCTTGAGATCATACCCATTTCGTAGGCCAGCCCAAGATTTGAACTGTTTGTGCCGGATTCAATGCCGCACCGAATTTCCGTCCTGCAATCCAAACATGAAGTGCATTGATCTGAGTTCCACTGATCCCACGAAAAGACAAATGGCAAGGCGAGTACGGGATTGTGATAAGGACTAAGATGAAAACAAAGGTAAAGATGATGACTAAGATAGTGGCCTGGATTACGAGAAAGACTCGATCCCGAGTTTTGCCCTTCTCCTAATGCTTGTCTTCATCCTCATCTTGATCTTCGTTTTCATCCCCCTGCAACCTTTCCTTTCAACCTACTTCGTGACCGAAGAGCCCTCCCTTGAGAACTGAATGCATCTTGCCGACGATCGCTCTGATGACGCTCGCTTGGACATTGACCTGCCCTGGATTGACTGCCGGCGACGAGATCGCAACCAGGCCAAACATCGTTTTCTTCTTAACCGACGACCAAAACCACACTACCCTCGGCTGCGCGGGTGACTCGGTGATGCAGACACCCAATATCGATGCGTTGGCCAAGAGCGGGACCCGTTTTAGCCAAGCCACAGTAAGTCATTCGATTTGCTGGGTCAGTCGTACGACGCTGATGACAGGACTGACCGGCCGCACCTACGGACAACCGGGCAATCGTGAGCTGGCGAGAGCCGAAGCGGTTGAGATGTTGGTCAGCGACCACCTGAGGAACGCAGGATACCGAACGGGCTACTTTGGAAAGTGGCATGCCAAGATGCCCAAAGGTTTTGTTCGGGAAGACCACTTTGATGAGTTTGAGGCGATTTCACGCAATCCTTACTACAAGAAGCAAACGGATGGTTCCGTCGTTCACGAAACGGACTTGATCATTGATCGCGGAATCGAATTTCTAAGAAACCAAACGAGTGATCAGCCTTTCGCACTTAATCTGTGGTTCAACGCTGGGCACGCTGAAGATGGTGATCGCCGACCAGGAGTGGGACACTTTTCCTGCCCCAACCCAAATAGCGATCAGTATGCCGAACATGTTTTCGATCGCCCGATTGTTGATGATGTTGAATCATTCGATGCGCTTCCAGACTTTCTGAAAACGACCATCAATCGCGAGCGGTACTTTTGGCGCTGGGATACGCCCAGGAAGTACCAAACCAACATGCGTGCCTATTACCGCATGATCAGTGGTATTGATGCGGGTATTGGCCGTTTCATGGACACACTACGAGCCAAAGGTCTCGATAAGAACACCATCATCATCTATTCGGCAGACAACGGTTACTACATGGGTAACCGCGGTCTGGCTGGAAAGTGGTCTCACTTCGAAGAATCCATTCGCGTTCCCATGATCATCGCAGATCTTCGCAACGACAAAGCATCTAGCACCTCCGAAGCACTGGTGCAGAATCTTGACATTCCCGCAACGATGCTCGACTACGCCGGCATCAACGTTCCCGAAGCGTACCAGGGTTCATCACTACGCGGATTGGTGGAAAAAACGGAAGACGACCGGGCGTTCCGCGAGGCAACCTTTCACGAACATTTCGCCGTCCGAAATCGAATTCCAGCATGGGAAGGTGTTCGCACTCATCAGGCAAAGTATGCCAAGTACGTCGATGACGACTATGAATTCTTGCACGACCTCGAATCGGACACAAACGAATTAGTCAACCTTGCAAGAACAGAGGAAGCCTCGGGGCTACTCGAGTCGATGCGGTCGCGAACGCAGGGATTTCTGAATAATTACGGGGGCTCTTTGCATCCCCCCAGTCAATCGTTCTCGAAATCGACCGAGCCTCATCCTGAAGCCGCGGCAGCGGTCACGGCTCCGGTGCGAAAGGATGGTTGGCATCGACTGTTTGACGGGAAGTCTCTTCGTGGCTGGACGGGTGATGCCAAATATTGGTCCGTCGAGGACGGTGCGATCACGGGGGTGGCCGATGGAACGCTCAAACGAAATCACTTCATTTGTTGGAAAGGCAACACCGTTCAGAACTTCGAGCTGAAGATCAAGGTCAAGCTCACCGCCGGCGGCAACAGTGGCATCCAATATCGAGGACGCATGAGACCCGACATCGGTCTTGATAGTGTTTCGGGCTATCAATGTGATGTCGTTGCCAACGTTCCCGAATACAACGGCATGCTCTACCAGG
>JBCCKZ010000751.1:0-3220 GCA_039027135.1 Planctomycetota bacterium | reverse complement strand
CGTTGCGGCATCCTCAGCCTCGCGGGAATCGTGCTCAGTTTCCTTTCGGGTAATCCTACTGTCCATTCAGATTCGATTCGCGAGAAATCCAGACCAAACATCATTGTCGTTTTCGCCGATGATATCAGCGCTCGCGAGCTTCCGCTGTATGGTTCTAGCGTTTGGAGCCCACCAACGGGTGGTGATACGCGCAATGCCAAGTATCGGGCGGCGACACCCGTCCTTGATCGATTGGCGAACGAGGGATGCTGGATCTCGACGGCTTGGGCGTCGGTCGTTTGTTCGCCAAGCCGGGCCATGATGATGACGGGACGCTACGCTCATTTGCACAAGTGGTGGGGGAACAAGTCAAAGGGAAAGTACGTTGACGAACAAGGGAGCGAGGTCACTTGGCCGCTCTACATGAGTTCGCCCTTACAGATCGGGCATGTGGCCCAGCGAGCGGGCTACTCAACCTACTGGGCTGGAAAAACTCAGATGGCCGGTGACCTAACCGAGTTTGGATTTGACCGCGGATGTTTTACGCCCGGTGGTCTTGATGAGAAAGACAATCCTTACACCGATTTCAAGCACGTGGTGAGAAAGACGAACGGTCAGCGTCAGCTAATCAACTTGGATACGAAGCTGCCGGTCCAGACATACCAGCAACACGGCTGGTATTGGTTTCCGCATGTGCGACTGATGAATCACGGGGCAAAGGAATTTCAATGGTGGCCAAATACGGGGGACTCGAAGACGCAATTTGGTGTTGAGACCTACGGTCCTGATGTCGAGCTTGACTTCATTTTCGATTTCATGGAACGACAGGTTGCCGAAGATAAGCCCTTCTTTGTCTATCACACTTCGCATCTTGGGCACGATGCTTTCGACTGGCTCAATCCCAATTCAAAGAGCAAATGGCCGGGAACTCCGGTTGTCAATTGGGATGGTGAGAAGTACACACGCATCGATCCCAAGATCACCGGTGACGAAGGTGAGTACGATACGCATGGAACGGTGACGCCGCCGGGGATTCACAACCACATCAACTATCTAGATTACCAAGCTTGGCTCTACCAAAAGAAGCTCGATGAGTTGGGTATCGTTGACAACACCATTTTCGTGTTTTGCGCCGACAACGGCACAAGTGGCTACGGGAAGAACAGCCCTGATCGACAGAAAGGCACGCACGTCCCATTGATCATCTCAGGTCCTGGTTTGACCAAGCAAGGAAAGCAAGATGTATTGATGAATATGTGTGACTTACTGCCCACGATTGCAGAGCTGACGGGAGTCGAGATACCGTCCGACTATGAGATCAATGGTGAAAGTCTGGTTCCTTTTCTGTTTTCTGACCAAGCTGAGCATCGCGACTGGATTTACGGATACCTGGATGACAAGCAGATCATTCGGGGCAAGAAGGTCCTGCGTGATGGACGCGGTAAGTGGTGGGATGTTGAGAATACGCCTGATGATCTGATTAGTTTCCCAAGAATCGAAAACTGGGAACAGGTTTCCGAGGCCCATCGACAGGAGCGAGATGAGCTAATAGCGATCTTGCCTCGTTTTGATCAAGCGAATCATGGAAAGCATGGTCCGGGTGTGGCTTCGGAAAAAACGGAGTCGGAACGAAATGCCTCCAAGAAGACGGACGCAGGGATTTGGCAAGAAGTGTTTCGTGATGATTTTGAAGGGCGATCGCAGATTGGCGAAGACTATTTCACCGGACGTGGCCACGCGGACGGTTGGAGCGTTGAAAACGGGGTTCTGGTCGGAAGACAGGTTCGTGAGGATCACGGCGCAACGATTCGGACAGATTTGGATTTTGGCGACGTCGATATCGAGTTCGATTTCCAAGTCGTCGGAGGAAAGAGCTTCAACCTCGTCATTGATGATGTGAAGGAATCATCGGTTCATGCAGGACATATCTGTCGTGCTTCGGTCTACGCTCGTGCGATACGAATTGCGGATGACAAGGTCGGTGCGATGAACCTCGCTGTGCGGAAGCAGCGAAAGGATGAGGGTTTGTCGGAGGAAGAAGCTGAGAAACTTCAACACCTTCTTGACGAGACTCAAGCTTCGCGCAAGGCGACGATCAAGCCATCGGAGTGGCACACCATGAGGGTTCGACTGCGTGGTGATGTGATGAAAGCCTTTCTCGACGGTGAACTTGTCACAAGTCTTAGGTCACCTGGATTCGCACATCCCACAAAAACCAAGTTTGGATTCACCGTTAACGGAGACCATTTCGAATTCGACAACCTCAGAGTGCGCAAGCCCCTCTAGGGCTTTGGTGATCGAAATCCGAACAAGACGAGGTAGCTTGCCAGCAATGATGCGTTAGCGCCATCCAGCGTCGAGTAGGTCGGGGCTCTTGATCGATTATTGATCATGGACTTGTGTTTTGAAACGAATTCCGGGACCCAGTGTCGCGAGCCAAATGCAGTGCCATCTGTGTTGGTCAACGGCTGCTCCGTGCCTGAGATTTCTGAGGATGACCAAAGACTCTGCATTGAATCCTGATCTGATGTTTGGAGAACAATGCTTTGGCTTTTAAAGGGGTGCGTGAAGCTGATTCAACGATCACTCCAGCTCGCTAAAATCCCATGACATATCCGCGTGTTTGGGCTTCACCGAGCGTTCTAGGGACTGCCAGGATGGCGAGCACCGACGCCGAGTCCGACGCATATTGAAAAAGACGCAGTGCGTGATTGATCGCAGGCTTCAAAATGCGACGCGAGTTTCCTAAGGCTCGCCTTCAATTGGGCGCAGAGCTCAGGTCGAATTCGAGTTCTCGTCGAATGGTGGCGAATGGTTCAACGAGTGAGACGGGCACGTACTGGTTTGTTCGAAAGCGATCGATGACTCTCGCTTCATCCATCCGCCTCATTCGGTCGTCAACCAAGATCGAAATGGCGTGACGAAGTGTCATGATGAGGCGAGCTACGTGCACGTCCACGTCCCCCAATGGAGCTCTTCCCTGAGAGACGAAATTGCGGGCTGGGCTCCAAATGCTGTTGGCTGGCTGGGTTGCAGCCATGCCAGATCGAGAAGGAATGCCGAAGAGAATGCAGTCTGCCTTCGTGGGTCTGAAGGCATCATGCTCTGGTCATAGCGACATTGTTCTTCCATGCCTCCACACAGGGAAGGCAGTTTTTTTCTGTCTCATTTGTTTTTGACTTCGCAGGCATCTCGTAGCACATGGCCTCATGTCTTGTTGTTCATTCGTTTTCAATTTCGT
>JBCCKZ010000750.1:0-3226 GCA_039027135.1 Planctomycetota bacterium | reverse complement strand
TTTACTGAAAAAAACTTATTTCCTCCGGTCGCGGGTGTTATTATTTTGTGCAGTTGTCTTCAAATCACCCGATGGGCGCGCGCCGCTGTTCTTTAGTTAATTCGGGGGTCCCGCTCCAACCGCCGATCGGCTTATGCAACATCTGTCTGGCGAGACAGTTCCAAACGTTTGCGGCATGACGATTGATGATTTCATTCGTAGCTCAACAACTCGGCACTGACGAAATACATTTTGTCAGCTGTTGGAAACAGCAAACCGATTTCATGAGATCCGGTTCCAAGCAAAGCGACCTCCTCGTCAGTCAGCTCGAGATAGCTGACGCATTTGCCGTGCCCCGTATGAACGTCCATCTTGTGTTCGCGTATCGGCTGACCGTCCAAAGCGACCAATATACGAGTGTTCGATGTGGGACGGGGTTGATGGCCATCCAACCGCTCACGTCTCGGTTTCATGCTTGAAGCGGCATTCTTGAACGCAATTTCAAGCACACACCGAGATGGCCGCTCTTCAATTTCAAAGGCTTGTTTCAAAGCGAGTGCGCCCAGCCCTCTTCCCGAAGCAATGAAGTGATCCGAATCGATCGGAAGCGATGTGCTTTTCCAACTCCCCGAAACACTCTTCCAGTCAAGCTTGGGATTCTTGCCCTTGGGCGAAGCCTGGTTCAGGTGGAGCCATTCTTTGCCGGTGAGCGTGGTGTAGGTGACCGGCGTGTAAAGCTGTTGATGAATCTCAGCATAGCGTTCCTTGGGTAGCTTTGAGACCTTTCGGTCGTAAGTCATGTAGCCATTGCACTCGTGTTCGACATCCGAAATTTGCGTGTACACGAGACTGCGGCAGCCCGCTCGTGAAACGAAGTGACGAAGGTTGCGAAAATAGAAGTCGTACTTCGTTTCCATGTCCTCGGGACCGGCGAAGTGCATTCGCTTTCCGGACACCGACATGGGTGCGGAGCTCTTCTTCGTGTTCGTCTTGCCGTGCCAGTGATGCCCATCGATGATCAGGTTGTGACCCCCGATCTCACCAAAGGTGATGCATCTCCCTGCCTTGTCTTCGAGTGGCAGGGTCGGATAAGTGCTGTAATTGTGAACGTCGAGAATGTCTCCAACGCCATGATCCGTCCAACCACTTGCACTGAGTATCAATCGACTGGGGTCAGCCTGTTTCGCCCAGGCGGTTTGCTTAATGGTTTCGTGCTGTCCCCAGGCTTCGTTAAACACGCACCAGGAAACGATCGATGGATGATTTCCAAAGTCGTCAATCATCTCATCAAACTCGTGAATCCAATTCGTGGACGCCTCAGGAGTCACCGTCTGGCCATACTTTGGCATGCAGATCATGTCCTGGATCACCAACAACCCAAGTCGATCCGCATGATGGTACCAGCGAGCCGGATGCGTCTTGATATGCACACGCACCATGTTGCATCCGATGTCCTTGAGGTACTGCAAATCAAACTCGATCGCCTCATCGGACGGCGGCGTCAGGATGCCATCGGGCCAATAGCCCTGGTCCAAAGGTCCGTACATCACAATGGGTTTACCATTGAGCAGGATTTCTCCCTCGTCATTCTTCGAGACGGTTCGCAGACCGGTGTAGCTTGTGACTTGATCAACCACCTGGCCTCCGGTCTCAAGCGAAAGCTCAATGTCGTAGAGATTCGGCGATGCGGGCGACCACAGTTTTGGCGACGCAACATCAACCCGAATGGCTTCCGTACCGGCTGCCTCGCCAACGACTTCTCCACTATCCAAGACTCGAACTCGAACCGTGCCTTTGCCAACGACTTCGGGTGTCACCGTCAAACCCGTCGTGTCCGCTCGAATCTTTGCCGAAGCGACATAATCATCGGCAACGGCTTCGAGCCAAACCGTTTGCCAGATCCCGCCGGTTGGTTGGTACCGAAAACCTTTGCGGTTCTCTGGCATGATCTGTTTGCCCAGTGGCTGGGCCTGCTGTTCGGTTGCATCCCAGGCACAAACAGTGAGCGTGTTTTCACCCTCAACGATTGCATCGGTCGCATCGAAAGAAAACGGATCATAGGCACCGCGGTGTTGGCCAATTTTCTGGCCATTGACGTAGACCGATGTTTCCCAGTCGCTCGCTTCAATGTGCAACAAGATCCTCTTGCCACGCATGTTGTCGGCAAGCTTGAATGGTCGCTGGTACCAAATCCTCTCTTGAGGACGTAGCACATGCATGACACCCGATAACGGCGAGTCCACCGCGAAAGGAATCAGCAATTCGCCATCCCAATCTTGGGGCTTCTCACCCTCCGTCATACTTGGCTTGTCGATGAAACCTTGAATCGGCTCAAAGTCCACCTTTTCGAGCTTGTAGTTCCACAGTCCGTTGAGCGACATCCAAGAATCACGCTGGAATTGTGGCTGTGGATGTTCAGGAAGCACGTCGCCCGGCGTGACCTGATCGGTCCAAGGCGTTTTCATGGGACCATCGACTGGCTTCCACTCAGCCAGTGCGATTGAGCTGACCATCGAGAAGATGGCCATCGATAGGATTGTTTTCAATTTCATTGATTCACCGAAGAAACTGCATCCTGATTGGATTGCGCGGTTAGGGGATCCGTTTTCATGTTGTACTCCTCTTGATTGGTCTTTCCGTCACCATCGGGGTCATCCTGGGGGCCAAACGAATGGGTCAGCAGCTCCTTAAACTCCCAGTAATCTGGCAAACCATCGTTGTCCGCATCACCTTCTTTGCCACCGGCATTTGAAGGATGCCTCGGATCGAGGCTGGGCATTCTCGCTTCGACATTTGCAAGGTAATCACGAAGCCGGACGTGAAGACCTTCTTTGACTTCTGAATTTGATCCGCTGGCATCGGTTGACTCTGAGATATCCGATTCGAGATCAAACAAATGGATGTCACCGGTTTCGTACCAGGCGACCAACTTCCATTTGCCATCGAATATCGCTGAAGAGGGACGTTGGTTCTTCGCACCGTCTTTCGTCAACACATAATGGGGCGAGTGAACGACCAACTCACCAGGTCGTCGCACCGAAGTCAGATCAGTCGACTTAGAACCAGCCGCTTCAATGGCGGGAACAAGTGATCCGCCATCGATGTCGCCGGGCAGTTGATCAGCATCACCCCCCGCCCAATCCCAGATGGTCGGCAACAGGTCGATTCCCATGACCGGCTGGTCACACTGTGAATCGGCGACGATACCGGGCCCCGAAATGAAGGTGGGCACGCGGATACCGCCTTC
>JBCCKZ010000749.1:0-3228 GCA_039027135.1 Planctomycetota bacterium | reverse complement strand
GTCGAGCACCGCTTGGCAAACCGAAGGCGGGTGCTGAACCGAAAGAATGTTTGAACTGAGGTCCAGTATTTGATTCGTAGTCTTGCCGAGCCTTCCAAGTTCCTTTAAGTCGATGCCTCCGTGGAATTGCTCCTGCAGGATCTTCGTTTGCCCATTCATTGAGACAGCCTCGCAGAAGCGACATAAGCGATTGAACTAAACACCCCGGTCAAGAAAACAGTGCGTTTAAAGAGCCGATTCATTCCGCTGATATCGCGCGGGCAAGGGGCACGCAAATTTTCGCCCAGCACATAGTGCCCTGCTTTCCCCAAGCGAATCCCTAGCAAGCCAGCCGCGACGCTCATTGGATGTCCGGCATTTGGACTTGCTGTTTTGCCAGAGTCAGTCCACCAAACGCTTATCCCAGTGCTAACGCGACCAATCTCAGGCAAGCTCGACAGCATCATTAACCCGGCGGTGATCCGCGACGGCAGCAGGTTGACGAGATCGTCTGCTCGAGCCGGCACTTTCCCCAACCACTCCAAGTTGCCTTTGCGGTAACCAAGCATCGCATCGCAGGTGTTGATGTAGCGATATGCCAAGGCTCCTGGAATTCCTGCGACGAGGTAAAAGAGTACGGGTGCGATCACCGAGTCAGATGTATTCTCAGCGACAGATTCAATGGCGGCCGCTGAGATTTCCGATTCGTCAAGACGATCGACGTCTCGGCTTACGAGATGATACGCAAGCAGGCGTCTCGCTTCCTCTAGATTGCCAACTCGCAAAGCACCGTCGACCGACTCCGACGCCTTGCAGAGTGATCGAATTCCAAAACAGCTCTTGAGAACAAAAGCATTAATCAACAGGCTTAGCATAAAAGACGTCACCCAAGCACCTTCTTTGAGATTCCAGTGCAAAAGGGCTTCACAAGCGATACCTAACATGAACATCACGCACACGCCGATCAACGTGATGCCCATTCCCCAAGACAGGCAAGCGAACCAGTTTCCAGACGGGCAACTCCGCCGCAGCCACCCAATTGCGGATCCCATCCAGGCAACCGGGTGAAGACAATTGTGTGGCTCACCAAAAAGAAGGTCGATTCCGACCGCGAAGGCTAGCACGATTGCGTTGCATTCCAATATCGTCATTTCCCAGCCATCCCTTCGGCAGGCAAGACCAATGGCTTTCCCGGAACAACATCCTGCACAATGGAAACTTCAATCTCAAAAGCCTCCCCGATCGTCTGCTCCGTCAATACTTCTTCTGGCTGGCCATCGGCAAAGAGCTTTTGTTTTGCGATGACTGCGATGCGGTCGGCGAACATCGCGGCATGGTTCAGATCATGAAGCGTAACAACCGCAATAAATTGATTTTGATGTACGAGCGAACGAATTTGCTGAAGGCATTCAAATTGGTGCCGAAGGTCCAAACCGCCGGTTGGTTCGTCAAGCAGAAGAATCGGAGATTCCTGGGCAAGCGAACGCGCCAATACGGCTCTTCGCCACTGGCCACCTGACAAACTCTTGATCGGTCGCTCACGGAGTGACTGGATGCCCGTAAGTTTGATGGCTCGTTCAACGGCTTGAGAGTCTTCTGAGGTGAACGGCATGCACCAACCACGATGGACACTACGGCCAAGTTGTACCATCTCGTGAACCGAAAAATTTGTATCGGCAAGTTCGAACTGCGGCATCAAAGTCAAACGTTTGGCGATTTCGGCACGCGACCATGACTCTATCGGTCGGTCGTCCAGCGAGACACAACCACGGCGCGGTCTAAGTTGCCCTGCCAACAATTTCAGTAGGGTTGTTTTGCCGGCTCCGTTTCCTCCGAGCAAGACAAGCATTTGCCCCGGAACCAACTTCAGCGACAACTGATCAATGACCGGCTGATTGCGACTGTATTCGAAGGAAACGCCCCTCACTTGAAGGCTTGTCATGCTGCGAAACCTCCACGTGAGCGTCCGGCAGTCAAGAGAATCCACAAAAAGAAGGGGCAACCAAGTAATGCCGTGACAATTCCGACGGGCAGTTCGGCTGGAGCGATCACGATTCTGGCAAGGGTGTCCGCAGCGATCATCAATATCGCGCCAACACAAACACTCATTGGGATCAAGTCTGCGTGACGTGACCCCACAAACCCTCGTGCGATGTGTGGTGCAATTAACCCAACGAATCCAACAATTCCCGCGGCCGCAACCGCAGCGGCCGTACAAAGGCTTGCTGCCAATACCAATATCCATCGAAACCGACGAAGGTTTAGCCCAAGTGATTCCGACGCCGTATTGCCCAGCGAGTAAACATCGAGCGCTCTGGCCGAAAGGATCACAACCAAGATACCTGTGCCGCCAAGAATCATCACAAGTGTTGCCGTGCCCCAATGACTGCTGGCCAACGATCCCATCAACCACGTCAAAATAACCACCGCCCTTTGGTCACAAAGAAACATCAGAAGCGAGACGATCGCACTAGCCATGCTGCTTATGACAACACCACAAAGCAACAGCGAGGCACTCGACTGCCGCGACGATACGCCGGCAATCATCATCACGCCAATTACAACGCTCAGTGCCCCGAAAAGGGCAAGGATCGCAGTTGCACCAATGGAAAAGAAGGTGATTTGCAATCCGCTGACAACAACGATCGCGACTCCCAATCCCGCACCACTGGACGCTCCGATGATGTAGGGCTCCGCAAGTGGATTACGAAAAAGCCCCTGAAACGCACATCCAGCAGCAGCCAGGGAACCGCCCACAAAAGTTGCCGTCACAATCCTTGGAAGCCGAAGTTCAAAGAGTATGGTTAGCGTTGTTTCATCGATCGCCGAGTAACCGGTTAGCGCACCAAGAACCTCAGCTGGCGGAATCGGCGTTGCTCCCAGAAAGCCTGAGAACAATCCAAACACCATCGTTGCCAGCACGGCTCCGATCGTCAGGCGGTGGGGCGTCAACGGGCTGGCTCCGATTTGATCGAGCTTTCAGCATCGGGATACGCCGCCAGAATGATTTCGGACCACGCGTCCAACAGGCGAGGGCCACAGCGTGAGACTTCGTCTCCCGAAATCAGGTAGATACGTTCGTTTGCGACGGCTGCGACGGACGACCAACCAGGACGTGATCGAAAAGAATCAATATCTACGTTGTCAAAATGACTAGTGGGCGCAAGAATCAGGTCCGGATTCCCCTCAACCACTGATTCCGAGCTGATTCTTGGATAACGAACCGATGTGTCGGAGAGAATGTTTTCG
>JBCCKZ010000748.1:0-3228 GCA_039027135.1 Planctomycetota bacterium | reverse complement strand
GTTTTATTCGGGAGAACCAACTCGAAAGTGAGCTGAACAAATGGGGAAAAGAAGGCTGGGAGTACGCTGACTCGATTAGTGATGTCCGTGCAGAACGAACATACGTCAAGGTGGTCCTCAAGAGGATGAAACAATGACGTATGACTTTGACGAAAACACACTCTGTCTGCGACTTCGCGCCTTCTGCGTTTAATCTTCGCAATGTCGACCCTTAAATGCAGCAAAGTCGCAGATTTTAAAGTCAACAATAGGTACACGATGAGTCGATCTTCCTTCATCACTTTCGCCGCATGGATCGTTCTTTCAGCGTCTACGCAAACGGATGCTGCCAATCGGCCACAAGACTCTGTCTCTTCGACATCGACGACCAGTTTCGAAGAGGTCGAGCCGGGGACGTTCGATCGTCTTTCAACCGAGATCGGGACGTGGACGCCTGAGACGGGCAGAACCGTCGTTGATAATCAACACGCGAAAACGGGAAAGCAGTGCCTGCATCTATCCGGTGGTGAACGCAGCCGCGTGACGCTCCGCATCGCAGAGGACGTTGATACGTCGGGCATACTGAGCTTTTGGGCAGAACGTTGGACGGTCCGCAAGCCGTTCGAATTTCGCATCGAAAAACGATCAAACGAAGGCTGGAAAGAGATTTACAACGGCGACGCGAATGTTCGCGTTGGTCGATCCTTTTTGAACCACGTCAAGGTTCCACTCGGTGACGACGGTATCACAGGCCTTCGCTTCACTTGCTCGAGTCCGCCGAACACTGGCGTCTTGATTGATGACGTACGCATTGCAACTGCCAAGCCACAAAAGCTTGTTCGAGTTGAAGCCGTTCCCGTCACGCTGCCAGCGTTGGTGAGAGCTAATCTGAGCCCGCTGGTGAAGCTCAAAGTTGTGACGACCGGACAGCTGGATCCACTCTCGCTGACCGAACTGAAAGCAACACTGCTGGGAGACAGAGACTCGGCCGATTTCACACAACTGTTCATTTACCCAGACAGTTTTACGTCACCCTATAACCGGCAGTCATGGACAACCACGACGAGCCGACATGGAGAAGGATGGAAGAATCGAACCTACAACGCGCCACCGCTGGGCTCGAATTTCAAACTAGCCGAAGGAGAAAACAACATTTGGGTTGCGTGCCGATTGGCCAAGGATGCCAACATCGATCACGTGCTCGGCCTACACCTACATCAAGTTAGTTTTTCCAACGGAGAGTCGTTCAAGCTTGATGCCAAACCCACACGGCAACGATTAGGCGTCGCGGTTCGTCGCAGCGGTGATGGCGGCGTCCACACTTACCGCATTCCCGGCCTGGCCACGACAAACCGTGGGACTTTGGTCGCGGTCTACGACGTGCGACGACGCGGCGGTGGAGACTTGCCAGGTGACATCGATGTTGGCATGTCGCGTTCGACCGATGGCGGACAGACGTGGGAACCGATGAGAGTCATCATGGATATGGGTGATGACCCGAAATGGCGCTATGACGGCGTCGGTGACCCAGCCGTCTTGGTTGACAAAAACACAGGAACGATCTGGGTCGCGGCAACATGGAGCCATGGGAATCGATCGTGGCGAGGGTCCGGTCCGGGACTGGAGCCTGAGGAGACGGGTCAATTGATGTTGGTCCGCAGTGACGACGATGGCGATACTTGGTCAAAGCCCATCAACATCACAAAGCAAATCAAGGACCCCGAGTGGTGCTTCATTCTGCAAGGCCCCGGTAAAGGCATCACAATGCGTGACGGCACGCTCGTCTTTGCCGCGCAGTACCAAGATCCACCCGAACGACGACGACTTCCCCATTCAACCATCATCTACTCCAAAGATCACGGCACGACCTGGACGGCCGGAACGGGGGCGTTTGACGACACGACTGAGTCACAGGTGGTGGAAGTGAAACCTGGCGTCTTGATGCTCAACTGCCGTTACAACCGAAAAGGCATGCGAGTGGTCATGATCACGGATGACATGGGCCAAACATGGCAAGAACATACAACATCACAGCGTGCATTGATTGAGCCGGGCGCATGCATGGCGAGCTTGATCGATGTGGATTCCGAGTTAGGAACAGTTGCTGATGGCTGGCTGCTGTTTTCCAATCCTGATAGCTCACGCGGCAGGAATCACATCACGATAAAAGCATCACCGGATCGAGGGCTGACGTGGCCGAAACAACATCGGCTCTTACTCGACGAAGGCAACAGTGCCGGTTACTCGTGCCTGTCCATGATCGATGAGAATACGGTCGGGATTCTCTACGAAGGCAGTCAGGCCCACATGACGTTTCAACGCATCCCGTTATCTGAAATCATTAACGCTGAAAAAACACGCGTTCCGTGATCACTCAAATGAAACAGCGCACTCCGACTGAAGCGTTCAGGTTTTCTGCGTTCAGGCAATTTACTTCATTCGTCGGCCGTTAGCTCTCTGATGCGTTGCTCGATGGTTGCTTTGTAGTTCCTTTTATCGAAATCAGACCAGGATGAGTCTGGCTCGGCCGATGTCAGTATCCCTTTCGATTCAGGTTGGTCCAAAGCCGCGATGATATGCGAGATCTGGATCGCCTGCTCCAAGCTGCTGGTGTTCAATAGCGGAGCCAGAGCTGTGACGGAAGCTTTATCCAGTTTGACACATGCCTCTCTGAAGTGTGCGATTTCCTGATTCGATTTGAACCCTACCTCCGTCGTCACTTCAAGATCTTTCGGAGAGAGGAAAGCGAGCGAAGCGGCTGCCCATGCCCGGGCAACATGGAAATCCTCCGGCTGATTCATCACTTCGATGAACGTGGGCACGTGCTCTTCGGATGCATAGTAACTAAGAGCTTGAACTGCACGGCCCAGCGAATCCGCTTTCGGCTGACTCTCGATGTATTTCACCAGTAAAGCTGCCGGCGATCCGTGCTTTTCCTGGAATGGCATGAACACGTCGTAGTTACTGACTAAGTTAAAGGCGGCGCGAGGCGGTGCGTATTCGTCTTCAATCTTCGTCAACTCATCGAGTGTCCGCAGGTAGTTTTCCAGATTGGCATCAGCTTGCTGGGCCGCCATCCTCTCTTCGATCTCCTGACCTTTGACCGGGTCTTCCATCATGTCTTGTCGCGAAACAAGGCTTGACGCGTCAAGACCTTGAGTCTCGACGAACTGCGCGAACCTACCGTAATGCCGCCCATTGGTGATTTGATTCGCTTCGACGATGACATCGACCGCTGGCTGCCCAGCC
>JBCCKZ010000747.1:0-3230 GCA_039027135.1 Planctomycetota bacterium | reverse complement strand
CAAATCCGGTATTCCGTTTCAACGCTCGACGCGATGAGATCTTCGGGGATCGTGACCCAAACCCTAAGGGTTGCGATCACGCTCTGGCCGACGAACGCTTCCTCGGTATCACTGGTGATGGTGGCGTAGAGCATCTTCTCGCGATCGCTAGGCGAAACATCGATCGTGATTGGATCGAGCAGCTCTGACACTCCATCGTGTTTGACCGTGATCGGGCCAAGCTTGAGTTTGCCGTGTTGATTCGCAGTGACTTGATACTGGTAGGTAACGGACTCACGACTGAACCTCCTGCCATTGATGATTCTCGTCATCGCTTGTCTTGATGGTCCGCCGAACGGCCGAAAAGTGAAAACGTCGTTGTCACTCAACTGTGGTCGTTCGTGAGTCTCACAGTTTTCGAACTTCAGTTGCAATGTGAATGGTTCACCTTCATACGCGGTTGGCGGAGCCGACCACTGAACCTCGCCACCGTGTGCGCGGCCATCAACGCACGGAGTCGCAAGCGAAAGGGCAAGAACGAAAGAGAGAAAGCGAAAGTCCATCACCAATCCTTGGGTACCCTCACGCGATCTCGCCTTCGAGCGGCTTCCTTGCGAAGTTGTCGAAAGAACTCCCGATCTCGAATGGACTGCAAGAGCTTCTGCGCCTCTTCGGGTGTGAGTCGAACGCGTCCTGCTACCTCGTCCTCAGACCCATTCACTTGTTCACTCGACACATCACCGGCTGCCGAAAGTTGCCCGCTAGCGTCTCGAGCCTGATCGTTGGCCTCTGCGGCAGCATCCGGTGGTGGCTCACCTTGCTTTGATTGTTCATTTGCTTCTTCCGAGTTCATGTCGCCTTCGCGCGATTGACGGTTCTGGCGAGATCCCTGTTCCGAATTTGAGTCGTCTCTTCCACCGTCAGTGCTCTCGGATGTTCCACTAGACGAGTTTCTGGGATCTTGTTCATTCTGCTGCGAACGCTGCTGACCGTTTTCAGGTTGGGAAGCATCGTCTTGTTGATTTTCCGAAGAATCGGAATTTGGATTCGATGTGGTTTGCTTGGGTTCTTGTTGTGAAGATTGATCGGACGAGTCACTTGACGGAGATTCAGAATCGCCTTGTTGCGACTCATTTTTCGGCATTTGGTTGGCTTGTCCTTGTCGGCCTTGTTCGGCTTCTGAAGATTCGTCAGATGAAGACTCTGGATTATCTTTTTGACTGGAGCTGTCTTCGTCGCTGGAGCTGTCTTCGTCGCTGGAGCTGTCTTCGTCGCTGGAGCTGTCTTCGTCGCTGGAATCACCTTGCTCAGAGTCGGGAGATGCATCATCGGAATCATCGGGCAACGGTTCCGGTTGGCTTTTCTCTTGCGATTGCGAATCAGGTTGCTCTTGGGGTGCTTGTTGCTGAAGGAGCTTCTGACGCAACGTCGCGGCAAGTTCCCAATTCACGCGAGCATCGCGATAGTCTTTTTGGATTCGAAGCGTTGCTTGGTAAGCCTTGATTGATTGATCGAGAAGATCAATGGCAGGCTGGGTCTCGCCCGGCGAAGACTCAACCAGGCTCAGTGCCGCTTGGTGTTGGCAAACGCCTAGGTTGTAGCGGGATCTCAAGGCGTACCTCGGATCGCTATGGCCGGTCAAGGCACTGAAAAGTGGTGCCGCTTCCTTCCAGTTTTGTTGTTCGGCGAGGTTCAATGCCTCGACATACTGGTCTCTCGTCGAACTTGCCAATTCATCTGCCCAGGCGATGTCCGGCCGGAGCACAACAAGCAGCCATATTGCGGCTAGCCAAGCGAATCGGGGAACTTCCAATTGAATCGATCGCACGATAGGCCGTGAAACGTGGTGAGGTTGACATTGAACTCCGCCCGTCATTATGGCCCGACTCTCATGTTCTTTCACCGCCCCATTCCGTATCGAATCACTTCCAGCTTGGCTGAGGCGATTTTGGCCTCCGCGATATTGATCGTCGCTGGTTGCACGGCGCCGGCTAAGTTGCATACCTGGATGCCCGCGGGGCTGGAATCGGCTCGTGGGCAGCGAATCCTGCTTTCATCCGTGGATGGGAATCGGGATTGGGCATCGGAACTGGGTGATCAGATGCTTGCCGAGCAGCCCGCGGATTCGGCAACTCAGTTTCATTTGGTTGATGGGCGAACGTACCTGAGCCCGAACAGTAAACTCAACGAAGACCGCATCATTCTCGCTTCCGCAGTTCAAAACGATCCCAGTGACATTACCACGGCTCAGCTAGCTTCGCATCTCCAAGCCGACTACGAGCTTCGAGGCACTGTCATTGATGTTGGTTTACCCAAAGAGAAGGAGCCATCGGCGGAGGCGTTATCCGGAGGCACGCCAAATGCCGGCTATATCGGTCCCAATGGAATCGATCAGTCGTTGGGCCAGTCACTCAATAACGAGAGCCAGGACCCGCTCGATGGTCAACCGTTAAGGGTCTCGTGGAGAATCGTGGAAACTTCGACGGGCCAAGTGATCGGTGGCCGGCCGGTAGTCATTTCACTTAAAGAAGCTCGGGAACGATATCCAGATCTCCAATTTGTTGAGGCCAAGTCCGCTTTGGTGAAAGCTTCGGCAAGAGAGGCCCATCGGCTCTTCGCACCTTCGGTTTTCGAGCAGCCGGTGACGCTTGCGGTCTCGCGAGTCAACCTAGGTGCACGACGAGTGAGGCTTGGTAATGCTGCGGCCATTGCGGGTGATTGGTTGACCGCGAGTAAACATTATCAGGCCGTTCTCAAGATCAATCCTTTCCAATCGGCTGCACTACACAACTTAGCACTCGCGAGGGTCGCGAGTCAGGATTTCAGTGAGGCAAAACGCTTGGCACAGAAAGCCGTTCGTGTGCAGCCCAATGAGTTGCACCAGCGAACCCTCGTTTGGATCGAACAGCAACAACGACAATATCATGTTGCATTCGGGCTCCCAGATCCTCCGGAAGGCTGGCACTTTACTCGGTAGTGATGTCTCCTAGCCGTTGTCAAATTCCCAGGCTGGCATCGCGATCGATGTGACGGTGGCAACGAATGTTGCCAGGCTTCTAACGTTACGGCTTGCAGGACTTCAGGCGATCCTGCTGCCTCAAATCAGTTGAGCGCGAATGATGGATCAGTTCTCCCCGCATGGTCCGTGCTAATCTCCGCCTTGCTAACTTTTCCATTTTCGATCACAAAGGTTGAGGGGTAAGCCGTTTCTTTTGGGGCGTTCCAGCGAATGTTAAGAGCGTTGGTCGCCT
>JBCCKZ010000746.1:0-3233 GCA_039027135.1 Planctomycetota bacterium | reverse complement strand
TAGCCTTCCTTGGAGCTTTGAGTAGAAAGCCGCGGATACTCCTAGGGTCGCGATGACCGAGAACAAGATCGCAGCTGGTGCGAAGATGGAAATCGTGGCAACAAGCTGGAACATTTGAAACGCACTCACTTCGAGAGCGAGAACCGTCATTCCAGAGAAGAATGCCAGGCAAATCGGCAAAACAGGAGATTTTGTGCTTTCGCAAGCAACAGAGTTTGCGGAGTCAGAGTTGTACGTAGAGAAATCGTTGGATCTCGAAAGAAGAAGCAGGCTTATCCCAACTAGCCCATCCAAAAGCGCCGCCGCAAACATCAAATTGAAGTTGCCAATTCGTGGCATCGCCCACATGATGGTGAACAAAATCCCTACGGCACCACCCACTGTGTTCGTCGCATAGAGCCCCATGCCTAAACGTGCTAATGATTGCTTCGAACAGTGAAGTGAGCCAGAAACGATCAGCGGGAAGGAGATCCCCATGACTGCCGAAGGCGGGAACACGAAAGCCAGTGTGATCATGGCTTTCAACAGATCGCCGCCGCTTCCCTGAATTCGGTCTGAACCCATTAGAGGCCAGATCCAATCGGTCAACTCGGAGAGATAGATGACAGGGATAACCAAAAAGGGAATGGCGAGCTGCGCAAATCCCGCAACCTTGTAGGGATTCCGGATCCTATCAGCCAACAACGCCGCGATCGCCGAGCCGAACGCGAGACCCAAAAAGAAGATTCCGAAGACGCGAGCCGTGGACTCGGTGCTGGCACCTAGAAGATCAATTAATCGGCGCGTCCAAAGCAACTGGTGCGTCAGCGCCGCCATTCCGCTGAGGAATACCAGTGCTCCCAGAATAGCTACATGGCGACTAGACCTTCGCTCAGTCCCATAGCTAGGCCGACTATCATTGGGCATCGAACCCCAGCCAACTTGCTAATACGCAAACATTAAGCTTAACTTCCAATCGACTACTTTCTCGACCTAGTGCGTCTTCGAGTCAGAAGGCCCACGATCCCAAACCCAATCACCATGAAGCTGCTTGGTTCCGGAATGGCTGTTGCAGTACCAACAAAAAATGTGAAGGTCTCGACATCGCTTACCTGCCCTACACCGGCAGCATTAGCCGTTGCGGTCAGCTCGACATTGTAAATTCCTGGTTCTGTAAATCCGAAGTTGAAGTGATCATGGAATGGGTACGAGAACATATCGTCACCCACTGGATCGATGCCATTATTGGTCTGAAGAAAGGTGATTGGTCCAAAAGAGCCAACCTGATAGAGAGCGAACTCACCGGGGCCCGAAAAATCTGTCATCGAAAGCACCGCATTTGTAACGCCAATGTCCAGTCTTCTCGAATCGATACCAAGAAAAGGAACACCAATTTCCTGACCAAACGGTAAACGCCAAATTGAGTCCCCAATTCCTGAATCCAAGAAAGGAGCCGGCAAGGTAAACGTAAAAATTGCCTCGTCGGGAACTCGAACATGTGCGGTGCTGGGGTTCGCTATTACTTCGACGGGAGTCACCATGCCGTCAAGCACGGCAGCGTCTTCGCCGAAGTAATAATCAAGACTCAGCTCACCGTTGTTGTAAGTCAAACCAATGTCCGCATGCCCGGCTGAATATTCAGTCGTCGACGCGGCTGGGGCATTAGCAGGCATACCGCAGGCTAAGCCTAAGGACCAAAGTAAGACGTAGACTTTTGCAAGACGTTTCATCTTGTCGAAATCTCTAGAGTTAGACAGTGAATACAACAACGGTGCGTCAGATGAGGAGGCTATTTACGACGGCGTCGGTGGGCCGCACCGAAAGCCCCCAGCGAAGCCAACGCAAGGAGGCTACTGGGCTCGGGAATCGCAGTCGCATCTCCAACCGCGAAGGTAAATGTCTGCTCATCGGAGATCGAGCCACCACCAGCGCCAGCCGTGAAAAATGCTGTAGCCGTGAAGGTTAGGTCATAAACGCCGGGAGCACTAAAGCCCCAGTTTTCGTGATCATGGTCCCCCACGATCGGATTATACGTGTCCCCGAGGGCAGACAGGCCATCCGAGGTTTGCATGGAAACCGTTGGAGCATCGAGAGTCCCCGTATACAGCGCAAACTCTCCCCCGGCGGGACCACTGAAGCCT
Organism: Planctomycetota bacterium; assembly: GCA_039027135.1. GTDB lineage: Bacteria > Planctomycetota > Planctomycetia > Pirellulales > Pirellulaceae > Rubripirellula. Next base: position 1,113 of record JBCCKZ010000746.1, on the reverse strand, counting down.
GTCAGGGTTAGGTCAATCGAGCTGAATGTTAAAGGACTCAGCTCCTCTGCAGCTATACCGAGGTGCGGCGCGAGTCCAGCGGCGTCCGCGAGAGCTTCTGATAGCGGAAGTATCCAAACGGTATCACCCGTAAGTGAGCCTAGAACTGGAGCGTCGAAGGGTAACACGGCTGAAGTAGCATCTGAAACGCGGACGTAAACCTCATCTGGCTCAAATTCCATTTCAGGGCCGAAAGGCATGCCCGTCTCGTTGAATCCATCTTCGAAATGGTAGTGAAGTTCGAGCGAATTCCCGCCGGCGTCGTACTCAAGTCCAATGTCGCCGTGACCAGTGAAGTACTCGGCAGGAGCGGCTGTGGCATTTGAAGCGAGAGCAACAGCCACTCCAAACGAAAGAAGTGAAGCGAATTTGTTTCTCAATGATCTCATGAAAGTGAATCCAAGTAACAGAAGGCGATTGACCTACGGCGGTCGTTTAACGGTGGTTCAAGTGTGAGTTAGGTGTGCTTGGAGCAACGACCTATTAACGATTCATTAAGCCGACTTGCCCCTCAGGCGGTCTAATTGGTTTGCCATTCGAATGCATAGTTACAGCGTTTGCTTTCTTTCGCAAACTTCAAAATTTAAGCTGATTAAGCGACCATTCTTTCGTGAATGGCGAGAAGGCGTCATCCGGCAAGCTACAGGATCTGCTGAGGGGGGCCGCGCGAAAAGCGACGGATCTGCCCACTCTCGTTTGGCCGGACAAAATCGAGCAGGGCGAGAAGCTCAGAGAGTGTTTGAGGACTATTCGTTTCGGCAAGAGGCCAAGCCACACCATTTGCCGCAAAAAGGTGATGGCAAAGTGCACACGATTCAGAATCGTGGTTGTCATCAGTCGGTGAATCGACTGGCGAGTTACCAGACGAATCGATTTCAAACCGCGTCGGAGAAAGCGACCAATGGTGGCAGCGGCAGGCCGCGTGCGAAAGCCGTTCTCCAGCGCCAGCAATTCGCTGCGGCACGCTGTGAGCTTGCAAGACGTGTATCCACGAAGGCATGTGTCCCATGCAGATGACTCCGCACAGACCAATCAGAAGTGCTGTTTGAGTTCGGGAATTCATCAACGTGCGAG
>JBCCKZ010000745.1:0-3233 GCA_039027135.1 Planctomycetota bacterium | reverse complement strand
CCTTTCAACGCACCAAGCGACCGTCTCAGACTTAGGTGACTCCGGTGGTAGCATTGATGTAGCAAGCGATGTCACGTTGGGAGCCAACTGGTTCCCCTCCGCCCCGAAATAGTTGTTGATGTAGGGCTCATCATGCAGCGTGAATTCTTTGCACCCTTTGGTTATCGGATGTGCTTTGGCAGCCGGCGTGATTGTCGCCTTGGGGAAGACCCGAGCAATCGATTGGTGATGGGGACATGATCGATGAGCAAAATACCCACCGAGCCATCCCAACAACGGATGGCCCCCCTCATCATCAACGTCCTCATGACGCAAACCTGTTGCATAGTGAACGCAAACAATTCCCGCCCCGCGATCCATCATTGATTGAAGGTCAGCGATATTTTGCTCAGGATTGGGGAGACGATTTGCCGGAAACATGTCACCGATAAAGACGATGGTCGACGCCGCATCACGCATGGGCTTCTCCGGCCATCCCTCAACAACATCGGCCCTCACGCCAGGAACAGTCTCCATGTTCTCGAGGCAGTGCTTCATCAGTCGCGCTCCCGCCGCAACTTCGTGGGTACCCGGCTTATGACTGCTCGGGCCTACGACGATCAACACGCGTGCCGCTTCGTCCGTCTTCAATTCGGACCATCCAATCGTCGGTGAGACCGCAGCCCCCGTCGCAACGACTCCCGTTGTCGTCTTGATGAAGTTTCTTCGAGATTCGCAGTTTGTTTGACGGGTCGGCTGGTCTGTATGTTGCTTCATCATTAGATCACCCAAGAGAAATTGGCCCCATTAGATTCTAAACTCTGACTGTTTCGAGGATCGAGCGACTGAAGCAACCTCCTCGATCAGATTGAAAATGTCTCCAAATTTGCTTGACACACCTACAAACTGTCGGCAACAATGCCTACACCTGGTAGGCAATCGTTCATTTGGAGACTGGCTGATGGGAAACCAAGACACGACGCCGCTGACCGAAGCGCAGCGGGAAATCATGGAAGTGGTTTGGGAAAGAGAAGAGGTTACCGTTACTCAGGTCCGCGACGAGCTGGCCAAGCGACGCGAGGTAGCCCGCAACACGATCCAAACAATGATCGTCCGTTTGGAAGAACGCGGTTGGCTTAAACATCGAGAGAAAGGACGTACATTCTGGTATTCCGCCAATCGGCCACGCACCGCTTCGCTCGGTGCAAAAGTCGCTCAGATGGTGGATCGCCTCTTCTCCGGATCACCTGAAAACATGGTTACCGCGCTGATGGAATATCGCGGGCTCTCACCTGAGGAAGCCGATCGTATTCGAAAGATGATCGACGAAGCCGAGGCCGAATCTGGCCAGAAGCCCTCTCGCAAATCCAAGAAGACACGGGGAGGTCAGTCATGAGTGTGCTTCCCGATCAAGTGATTGTCTGGGTAATCAACCTTTTGATCCATTCGACGGTTCTGGCCACTGTGCTTTTAGGTTTCGCTTGTCTGTTTCGCAAACGCGCCGCAATACGATACGGCATATTGTGTTGCGGCTTGCTACTTATGTTTGCGAGCCCCGCAATCTCGGCTCTGATACAAATTCGGGGTGGGTGGTTATCCCTTCATTGGCCGAAAGCAACGATCGTGACGAGAGCCGTTCCTCAAGCATCACCGAGACCCGAAAACACCGAGCAAGGAAACAAAAATTTCTTAGTCGCAGCTACAGATCGCCCCCCGGCCAACACGGGCCCTGCCATAGGTCCGGATAGCTTCTCTACGCCGGCTCCACCTTCAAGTGGAGTCACCACCGGGATTAGTCAACAAACGCTTCGATCGGATCGAATGAAAGAAGACATTCCATCAGGTCATTCTTCAACTAGTTGGCTTGCAAAGATCATCACGGCAACAGCAGCCATTTGGGTCTTTGGTTCGGCAATCTCGTTGCTGCAGATCATTTTCGGTTGGATTAGGCTCAGACGAATCCTGCGTGGGGCACTGCCTATAACGAATCAGAAGTTGCAAATCGAGTTCCACAGAGCGTGTGCCCTAGTTGGATGCGAAGATGGTCGCTGGCCGAGATTGGTGTCTTCGAATGAAATCTCGGGTCCAATCGCGGCGGGAATCTTCAGAGGTTCTGTGGTGCTGCCGAATCGTTTGGTTGCAAAGGTCAACCCTGAAGACTTCGCAGACGTACTTGTTCACGAGGTTGCTCACGTCATTCGTCGCGATCCACTCGTTGTCCTGATGCAAAATCTTCTGCTCGCATTTTATTGGCCGCATCCTCTTGTACGGAAACTCAATCAAGAGCTAGCAAAAGCACGGGAAGAAGTCTGTGATAATTTTGTATTGGCGTCGACCAACGCAAGCGTCTACAGCAAGAATCTATTATCTCTCGCCGAACAGGTTCAATTCCCCAAACCGATTCCTGGCAGTGTTGGCTTCTTTACATCACGCTGGAAACTCGAGCAACGAATTGCGGACCTGCTCGATGAAACTCGTGATAAGCAAACGTTCTTAACGCGTCGTGGATGGACGCTAGTTTTTGTATCAACCATTGCATTGCTCATTACCATTTGCCTTGGAACCGTCACCATTGCAAGAGCAGAAAGCAGCGGGCAAGATTCGTCTGAGGAGGCGTCAGGTGAGATCAAGATCAGTGGTTTCGTTCGCGACACGACAGGCAATCCAATTCCACGAGCGAAACTATGGCTCGCGGTAACCTCGTTTGAGTTCAACAGCGAGATCAATATCGAGAACGAGGACGGATTGCTGCGAGAAATCGGTTTTAGCGACGAGCTTGGGAAGTTTGAGCTCACACTGAATTCGGAAACCGTGAACAAGATCAGAGTACGGCCTCGACATGCCGTTGCACAGCTTGTCGCCACGAAGGATCAATATGGTTTGGCGTGGATGCGTTTAGAAATGTTCGAGCGCACTACAAAATCCAACGAAGATCGAGAACTACTACGGTCACGGATCGATGAAGTCTTTGGCGTTGGTCGCTTTGACGCGCGCTCGCTCGTTTTGCGTCCCGAGTCAGAGCCCGTAGTCGGCCGACTCATTGATCTGGAGGGCAATCCAGTTAGCGGCGTGAAGGTATCGGTCGAGAGCATAAGAGAGCCGCCTATTGCCGAAGTCATTAGTGCGTTTGAGAATTCTTGGAAACGGGGCTTCGATGAAGCATTGAATAAAGTGGGTGTTGCTCGTGGAATTGCTCGGAGCGAGTTGCAGAAACTCATCACTCCCATCACGTCTGACGGAGATGGGAAATTCAT
>JBCCKZ010000744.1:0-3236 GCA_039027135.1 Planctomycetota bacterium | reverse complement strand
CCTGGGTTGGCGCGTATGAAGATATTAAGAACGCTCAACCCGGTCAGTATCGCATCAAGATTTTGCATTCGTATGCAAAACGCGTTGGTGATTGTGGCTATCCCGGAATGGAACTACTCGATGATGGAACGATTCTGGCGACGACCTATATCAAGTATCGCGAGGGAGCTGAAAAACACTCGGTCGTTATGAGTCGGTTTCAGATTGATGAGACAGACGAACTCATAGAAGCTCTGAGAGAGTAAGAGCCTATCCGAAAATCTATTTGCCAACCAATGCTAGCCTACGGTTCCCGACTTGGCCGGAAGCTATCAAGTTAAGCGCTTTAGGTTTTCGGATAGGCTTCATCTCCAGCTTATCGCTCGAATTGGGGGCAAGGCGAAGGCCGCTCACCGAAGCGGTAAGTTTCGCGGCCGACGCCTCGCGACCATGGTGTGTCGTTAATGTTCTATCGTGAGGCTCGTTTCCGTCTGATTCTTGAGAGTCCTGAGACGGTGATGGCAACGAGCACGAGGCTTGATGGTTCAGGCACCGCGGTTACCGATAGACTTCCCGCTAGAAATCGGCCAGATGCTCCGGCATTGAACAAGCTTCCATTGGCAAGCCTCAAGTCTCTATTACCCGTTGTCCAGAGATTCGTGCGGCCACCAGAATTCTGGAATGGTACGATCAGCGAACGTAGATCCAGGCTGTTTGTCATGTAGCGAGGTAGTCCGGTGATACTTAGGCTCGCCGTAATATCTGTGGGCGATCCAAAACGTAATCCAATCTGTCCACGTTCTGCATTGGTGAACAAAAAACTGGGTGCGTCAAACGCAACGTTGTCAAGATTAAGAGCGGGTGCAGTGATTGAGGCTGACTTCGTCGCATAAGTGCCCGTGCGAATGCTACTGATCAAGTTGGCGTCGACATTAGGAGTTTCTGTGTCGACGATGAAACGAATCTGGTGCCTGCCGATTGGCGTATTCGTTCCATTGAATCGTACCGGTACGCTTGGGCGGTCAAAATCTAGCTCAAACAGGACTAGATCCGCCCTGCTATTGGTAGCTAGCAAGAAGACCAGCGTGAAACCGACTATGAAAGATCTCATGTCCTTGCGTGTCTCCGTCGATTGAATCGAACCTGCCTTAGATAAAGACATGCAAGAGTGAGTTTGGGATTGGCTCACTAATCTGAGGAGAACTGAATTTTTCTTTCGTGCCGCGCTGAGGAGTCGTCTGTGCGGAGCATTAGGTGACTCCTGTCGCTACCGGCTCAGGTTTTCACGCAGACCTCTTTGAAAAAGTATGCATTTACTGCCAGTATCCACTTGCCGAGACGAACCGACTATTGCGAGTGGTAGAGATACATCGCACCGTACGTCCAGTTACGAGCAGGCATGTCCGGATAGTTCACACGATCCATCATCAATGCGATGTAGGAGCTTGGAAAGCCAGCCGGAAGTGGAATCACGTTTGGCCAGATGCGTGTGCCGGTGTCTTTGTTCCACGGTGGCAATCGCATCTTTAAATCTCCAATCGGTTCTAAGTCTGGGTAAGATCGAATGTAGACCTTCCGGTCCGCGCTACCAAAGAAGACATAGCGAGAATCACCGATGGTTTGAATCAGAGTCCCCGTGCTGTCCATCTCGACAGGACCGGCCAAGCGTTCAAACCCACGATCCCAATAATCAGATTCCCACATTCCGGCGCGGTACTTGCCCGCTCGTTCAGAAAGCAGCAATCGCCATTTGTTCGCGTTTGCGTCGTAGACGCCATGTGGATCTTCATGTTCGCCTTCGATACCAACGGGGCGAGCGTTCATGATTGAAAAACCCCGCCGAGGATCTCGATCGCTCCAAACGGCTAGGATGGCCTTCTCTTCGCGCTGCGATTTCGATCCAAAAGCGCTGAAGCCTGTTGTCCACCCTCGCCACTGGCCGGATTCCTCATCAAAAAACAAGTGCGAGGCGAGCTCGTTACGCCAGAGACCATCTCCGATATCGAAGACGATGATTCCTTCGAACTTCAAATCGAATACAGATGGATTGAATGAGAACACGCCTTGGATGGGATGTGGAAGAGCACGGCCTCGTATGGTCATGGTAAGCCACACTCGTCCTTGATCAAGATAGGGCTTTCCATCACTTGTGGTGATCGCACGGATATCAGCTTGTCCGCAACCAGGTGTGAGCGACGAAGTCACTTGATTGATCTTCAGACTTGAGCCTGCGCGCAGGTTCGCCAATTGGCAAAACTCAAATCGATTCAGTGTCGCCTTGCGACGCAACTCGAGGTGCTCGCTGAAATCGGGATAGCCCACCAGATACGATTTGCCTTCCGACTCGATGAAGAGATTCACACCAACGGCAAGCATCTGAACACGCAAACGGCACTCGCCTTCGGTTGGGATCTTGGTCGGCCAATCGTATAACTGACGATCGACTTGCGTTCCGTCTTTGATGATCTTCCATTCGATGGACTCATAGATTCCGTTGCGAACGTTGATGCACGCGAAGATTTCATTGCTTTCGTCGGTGTCCCGGAAGACGATTCCAATGTCTCCGTTGCCCAGAAAACGATCGAGGTGAATCTCATAGGTTGCGAATGGATTAAAGCCTCCTATCCAGCGTACTGAAGAAGCATTTTCCTCTGCCGAAAGCTCCAGGCGTTCCTGGCGAATCGCTGAGGTCATTGAACCGCTTTGATCCATGAGTGGATGCATGAGATCGAGATTGACGATCTTCTGTGGGTTAAGACTTGCTAGCGGAATTTCTTCTGAACGATCAAACACCATCCGTCGTACGGCTTGTCGCCGAAAGACCAGTGACTCTGGGGTAACGTCAGAGTTTTGAGCTGCAACTTCACTATCGGCGAAGAAACTGCTGACGATGCCAATCGACGAAACTAAAAGGATGGTTTGGCAACATCGAATAATCGGATACATCGAATGCAGGACATCTGGAAGAGACAGGAACTAACCCAGGACTCCAAGCATGGTTGACGTAGCCTGCAAAGTACAGTGATGCAACATCCTGGAGTGCCCCAAACCTGTCTATTGCACGGTTCTCTCTCCTCTACGCCAAGCCCAGGTCAGGGCTCACTTGACGTGTCAGCTTGCGAAACTTCGACTGCCCAGGCGAATGTGGGCAGTCTGCCGTCGTCCCCTAGGTGGACGCAAAATCTCTATCGATTGGTTGGCGATAGCGTTGCAACACGACTTTTGTCGCGGCTGGGTCCCGCATCCTTAAGTGCTTT